>MVQW01000270.1 GCA_002067265.1 Methanomethylovorans sp. PtaU1.Bin073
ATTGCTGATGGCTCTATAAAAGATGATATTGCCACTATTGCTCCGTTACGGGCTCTGCCAATGAAGAAAAAAACAAATAGACCAAAAACAGCATTGGCAGTATTTACTCCGGATACCGAAACAATGAACTCTCTTGCTTCATCTAGCGGATCGTCAGATTTGGTATTATTAGACTTTTGTTTTCCACGTAGCCTGCCGAACTGTTCTGCCAGCAATGTAGCGACAGAAGATGAAACTCCGGGAAGCCAGGCTACAAAAGAACCTGCAACGCTTCCTGAGGAAATAGCTTTTATTATTCTATTGGCAGGCAGACTGATGAGGGAAGTGCGCTGTGGAGGAATCACTGAGCTGGTTGTCAGACTTATTATCAGCTGGGAAGCTCCAAACAGGCCACTTAACAGAGGAAGGAGTATCGATGGACTGTCTGATTCGAACAATGAGTTAGCCATATTCTCTTTCCCAAAGGCAAAGATGCCAAGCAGCCCACTCAGCAAGAATACCAGGAACGCATAAAATATGTATCTGTAATGAGCTAAGGATCCCTGCCCAGGTACATATTCTCCTTTTTCAGTTACTATCATCAGGATAGCTATGAACAGTAGTATCCATCCAATGCAGTCCTGTATAAGCGGATATATCGTGTATAAAAGTAGTCCAAAAGGCAAAAGCAGAATGATGGATACAATTACAGAACCTGCACTTCCGAGGGCTGAAAGACGTATAGCTTCAGGTCCTCTGCCATCAAGCAGTAACTGATGTCCTGGAAGTACTGCTAATACCATATCCGAATTAGGTACTCCCAGATAGATAGAAGGTATTATGTCATGGAAAGTATGTGTGATACAGTTTGCCAGGATCATGCAGATTATGTATATGGCTGGTATGCCGTTTTCAATGAGTAAAGGAGAAATAGTTACCAGTAAAAGAGCAAAATTATTGCTATGCAATCCGGGTATTAGTCCAGATATCACTCCCATGAGACAACCAGCAAGTATGGAAAGCAAAAAAAAGATCAAAGATAGGTCTTCAGTAATTATAGGCATCTCATCGTTCACATGTTTTTATATTTGCAAAATTATAGTTATGCAAGGGTTTGCATACTTATAAATTTGCTGGGTTGTTAGAACTTCCTCTAAGATTTCAAAACCCTTTATTCAGTTCACCACAAAACTAAATAGTAAGATGCCTTTTCTGCTTCAGGAATAAACATATGAGCATCAAGTGTGATAAGTGTAAACACGATTCTATTATATTCCAGAGATACTCTGGCATGCATCTTTGTAAGAAACACTTCGTAGAAGATGTGGAGCGAAAGATAAAGCTCACGATACGCAAACATTATCCCGTAAAAAAGAATGAAACTATAGCTGTAGCTATAAGCGGTGGCAAGGATAGCAGTGTGCTGCTCTATATGTTGCATAAGATCCTTGGGGAGCGTCCCGATATTCGCCTCGTTGCTCTTTCAGTGGATGAGGGCATAGAGGGATATCGTCACAATACGCTGGAACACGCCAGAGGACTTGCCAACAGGCTTGGCGTGGAGCACATTGTTCTGTCTTTCAAGGAAGAGTATGATCGAACAATGGATGAGATAGCTGCATGGGACCGTGAAAAAGGAACGTGCAGTTATTGTGGTGTCCTGCGTAAATCAATTCTTAACCGCAAGGCTCTGGAATTAGGTGCCACTAAACTTGCAATTGGCCATAATCTGGATGATGAAGCACAGACCATAATGCTCAATCATCTCAAAGGAGATGTAGCACGTATGGTACGCCTTGTTCCTCCATGCGAGCTGGAAGGTCTGGTTCTCAGGATAAAACCTCTACGTTTTGTTCCCGAAAAAGAGATTGCTATGTATGCTTATTTAAATGGTCTTCCTCTTAGTACCGGTGCCTGTCCCTATTCGCATGAGGCTATGCGTGGTGAAGTCAGGGAAATGCTTGATGATTTTGAGAACAAACACCCTGGAACAAAATATGCCCTTCTGAGTGGGTTTGATAAGATAGCAGATGTTCTCTCAAGGGAAATGCCCATTGCAAAGCTCGCAAATTGCCTTATCTGCGGGCAGGCATGCAGTGGCGAACTCTGTCAGGCCTGTAAGTTACTTGGAAAACAATAAAAATTTATTATTCAAAGGCATACATATCAAAGGAGTAGAGCTTCTTCCCTGTGCGATCCATATACATGCGTGTAACCCATATTGTTGTTAGAGGTCTGACCACAAACAAAGAAACAAAAAGGTAAGCTAAGCTCCATATGTCCGCAAGCGCTTCCACTGAACTAATAGCGCTTCCAACTATTTCCAGTGTCAATGAAATAAATACTATTATTCCAATGATCGCAATTACGCCACCTATATTATTTTTGAAGAACTCAATGCTTTTCTCCAATGCAGATATGGGGTCCAGATCATCGACTACCAAAGCATACTCTACAAAGAACAGCAATATTCCAACGATCAGGGCATAGAGGAACCAAACCAATGTTCCTAAGCCTATCAGTATGCTTCCTGTGGAAGTGGGATTAGCTTCTAATGTTTCAAGTCCTCCGGAAATTACTACGCCAGGTACTATGAAGATCACACCTGCCACTATAATAAGACCCACTAGTGTTTTGGCAAAAAGAAGGTTCAATGCATGGTGGCGGGCAGAGGACCACATTTGTCCTACGGAAGTATCGCCGCTAATAAGTGCAAGGCGGCACATGCCGATAGCACCGGCTTCAAAAAACGATCCTATCAGTAAGAATAGCATTAATATGAACACTGTACCAATTATGAAAAGCAGAAGATTTTCTTTTAAGAGAGAACTAAGTATTCCCAGATATACTTCCGGTGGTACATTATCGGCCACGGTAGATGAAGCAATTTCAGGCAGTACAAAGATCATTACAAATAGAGTGATCGCGAATATGGAAAACAGGATAGTTGCCATCAGATCAAGAATAAAAGGAACTGCTATTATCATGTTCCTTTTCCATGTTCCATAACCTTTGTTCAGTAAAGTGCCCAGATCTTCATGCATGTTTCTGCTCCTGTAGCTACCTTATACATTTTAATATAAATAGTGTTCCAACGAATTGAAAAAAAAGAATGAGGCCAAATGGCCTCATATGTTTTAATTTATTTAGATAAGTCCCTTGCCGATGAACAAAGCTGAGAACAGGATAGCGATCATGTTTACCACTTTGATCAGAGCATTAAGGGCAGGACCAGATGTATCCTTAAATGGATCACCAACAGTGTCACCTACTACTGCAGCTTTGTGTGCATCTGAGCCTTTGCCGCCATATTCTCCGTTCTCTATGAACTTCTTTGCATTATCCCAGGCTCCACCGCCATTGTCCATTGTAAGAGCGAGCAGTAAACCTGCGACAATAAGTCCTATGAGTAATCCTCCAAGGGCAGATGGGCCCAGTAAAAGACCAACTATTAATGGAACTACTATTGCAAGGAAACCAGGAATGACCATTTCATGGATAGCTGCGACAGTTACAATGTCCACACATTTCCCGTATTCGGGTTTTGCTGTTCCTTCCATGATGCCAGGGATCTCCTTAAACTGTCTGCGTACTTCATCAACGATCTTGACAGCCGCCTTACCAACAGCCTGCATTGTTACAGCTGTGAAGAGGAATGGCAGAAGTCCTCCGATCAAAAGACCGACAAGCACGACTGGCTGGTCCAGACTCAGGTTAAGTGTAGTTCCTTCGGGGGAAACTTTGCTCTTGTAATCTGCGAACAAGGCCAGAGCACCCAGAGCAGCAGAACCAATCGCATAACCTTTTGTAACTGCTTTGGTGGTGTTACCTACTGCATCCAGAGCATCAGTAACTTCACGTACTTTTGAAGGCATACCTGACATTTCAGCGATACCACCGGCGTTATCGGTGATAGGTCCATATGAGTCAAGCGCCACGATCATACCTGTTGTGGAAAGCATTGCAGCTGCTGCAACAGCGATGCCGTACAAACCAACAGATGGGTCAGCTGCACCGCCTACGACTAAGTATGAGGCAAGGATGCCTGCTACAATTGCCAAAAGAGGCAGAGCAGTACTCTCAAACCCAATGGCAAGACCAGAGATAACGTTTGTTCCTGCACCAGTTTTTGATGCAGCTGCTATTGTCTTAACAGGGCGGAAACTTGTAGAAGTATAGTACTCAGTGAAAACCACCATGAGAACCATTATTATTATACCAATGACCGCAGCGAGGTAAATCCTCATGTCATTCATCAGCATATCTGTAATAAAGTAGAAGAACACCAGACTGATGATAGCAGAACCTGCAACACCCTTGTACAGTGCTTTCATTATTTTGTTGTCAGATCCTATCTTTACGAAGAATACAGATATGATAGAAGCAATAATAGCTGACGAACCCAGCATCAATGGGTATAGGACAGCATTGGGGAATTTATCAATTATAAGTGAACCCAGTAGCATTGAAGCAAGTACAGTGACCACGTATGTCTCGAACAGGTCAGCACCCATTCCTGCACAATCTCCTACGTTGTCTCCTACGTTGTCAGCGATAACTGCAGCATTACGTGGATCATCTTCGGGGATGCCTGCTTCGATCTTACCAACAAGGTCTGCACCTACATCAGCAGCCTTTGTGAAAATACCGCCGCCCACCCTTGCGAACAGACTGATAAGACTGGCACCAAAACCGAAACCTACTACAAGGTCTACATCACCATATAGTATGTAGAATCCGCTGGTACCCAGCAAGGCAAGTCCTACTACTGCAAGACCTGTGACAGCGCCACCGCGGAATGCCACATGCATTGCCTTTTGCAGACCACCGGAAGCAGCATGTGCTGTCCTTACGTTTGCTCTGACTGATACATTCATTCCTATGTATCCTGCAATAGCAGAACTTATAGCACCCACCAGGAAACCGATGGCGATCTTATCTCCATCTGGCAACAGTACGAATATTAGGACTGCCAGAATGATTGCCACAATAGCTATTGTTTTGTACTGACGATTCAAATAAGCCATTGCACCTTCTTGTATTGCAGCTGATATTTTCTGCATCTCTTTTGATCCAGTGCCTTCTTTAAGAACACTGCTTGCAAAGAAGCCAGCAAATATCAGACTGACAAGACCGGCAAGAGGTGCCAGGTAATATAAAACATCCATTATGTAACTCCTCTATTTGTCTATGTTTCTGATTTACGTATAAGTGTTATATTTTAGATAAGCTGCATTCACAGCTCATGTATAAATGAGACTGGTTCGGGCTAATATTCATCAATACTGTATATAAACTTGATTGAACTATATTGAATAACCAGTATGAATAAAATTAAAGTTGCTTTATGTGCCTCCTCCCATCTGCATCATATCAAATTCGATAGAATCTGGCACTTCCACAGAAAATACAATAACGTTGCATCGTAATCGCCTCGCAACTGTAATGGCATTTTCCTGCTCATGCGTGAGTTTTCCATCATTGCTGGCAATGCAGAACATCTTTTTACCCCCTTCATACCTCACCATAAAATCAAAGTACTGAGCATAATCCCTCAGAAATTCCGCAAGAAGTTGGAGCTCTTCCCAGGTATCACACATATGTATTCCTTTTGTGGCTGAATTTTCCACGTACCAATCCTTACTCATATATGGATACTTATTATATTGTTCTCTGATTTCCTCAAAAGATTTGAATACTTTTTGTAAATCCTTTTTCAAATTAATCCATTTCCATTTCTGTTCAGAGAAATGACGTGCAGCAACTATTGCAACTATAGCATCCTTATCTTCCTGTTGAAGTATCATAATTAACACCTAAAATTCATCATCCTGTGCATAACTTCGATTATATTTTATGGCAATCTCTGCTTTCTTAAGCTCCCGTCCAAGATAACCAGCATGTTCCAGGGTAGATACAAGTTCCATATCAATAAGTGTATCCAGTATTGCTCGTGCAGTCGTACCCACAATAGTCGAGGTATCATGCTCGGCGACTATTAAGCCTTTGCATGTTCTTTTCTCATCAGGGATTATTCCGATTCGCACACTTCCAGCTGGATCTGTTTTCCACATTTTCCGCTCTTTAGCCCCAATATATCTAGTAGGAACTATTGCATCTGTACGGCGTCTTTTTTCTTTGAGTACCATGAGGTCTATGCCCAGATCCTTTGGGGAACTCTGTCTTTCTGTGGCAAGTATCATCATTTGTGATGCGACTTTCAGTTCTTTTATAGACCCCTGTGTCTTATTACTGTACTCCGGGGTGAAAAGTATGCTAGTTCCCATGTCTGCTGCTATGCCGCAAAGTGTAGCGTTCACTCCCAGAGAATCAACATCAATTAACTCGGTTACGTTTCCTGCTCCAAAGAAAACAGGAATCTCAGGGAACAATTTATGAAACTCATGGTAACGTACTATGGATGTGGCGATTCCATGGCCGATTGGATCAAGTACCGGGTCTGCAATTATCTTCCGAATGCCCAGTTCTTTTGCTTTTCTTATGTTTTTCACAAGGCTGTCAAGACCTTCACAGCTATCGGGTATTATTACAGCAGCAATCCCTGCAGATGCTGTCAAGGGGCCGATTTCATCAAGATTACTATTATTAAGACTTAACAAAAGGTCAATACCCGTTTCTATTGCGCGGGTAAGAAGTGCAGGATCAAGTGTATCGATGCTTATCGGCAGCGTGGTTACTTTCCTTGCTATTAGGATAGCACGCTCCACATCTTCTGGGGAAGCATTAAGGGATGCTCCAAGGTCTATCATGTCCGCGCCCCGGCTAACAAAGGCAAGTACTTTGTTTTCAAGACTAATTGAATCCATGCCTGTAGCATCTACTATCTCAGCCAGTACTTTCATACGGCTGTTTCCTCCAATCTTAAGATCTTTGATGTGCATTAATGGCTTGCAGTCAGTTTCTATATGTTCTACTTTTTCCAGAGCCAGTTTTCTTCTGACATCTGCAAGCAGTTCACAGGCTGGAACTTCGGTGGAAAACTCTATCCTGCCCACAAAATCCAGGACATATCCAAGGTCATAAGCATGTTTTGGACCAAGGTATATCTTACTGCCAAGCTCTTGAGCAGTTTTGGAAAAATCTCCAGATACCATGCCTGGCACGAAAATGATGTCATAATGCTTTTGCTGAAGTTGACCTCTCACAGCTTCTAGCAGTCTTCGTGGGGTTATGAATGCTGCTATATCAATGTCTAGTACAATAATATGTGCTTTTGTACCTACAGCTTTCCTTACAGTGTCTTGTGCAAGTTTTCCCGTAGCAACCAGGATATCCATGTAACCTAATTGTACAGATAGTTAAAAAGAATATCTACTGCTAAAAAAAGAAAGGAGCCAGGACAACAATGTGACCTGGATTTATTGTGTTCAGCCTATTATATCGATTATTGATCCGCCATTCCTTCTCTGGCCAACTGGCTCAACAACGGATTGGCGTGTTCTGCCATAAGCAGGTGAACTGTTACTTGCTGTCTGTGGCATGCTACTTGCTAGATTTTTCGGACCCAGTACTTGTGCAGACTGAACGCCTGTCATAATGGCCATCACGCGCACCTTGCCTTCATAGTCTTCCCTGATCCTTGCACCCCATATGACATTAGCGTTGGGTGACAGTTCATAGGTAAGGGATGAAGCTATCTCTTCTGCTTCCTTCAGGCTGAGGTCAGGGCCGCCTGTAATGTGTACAAGGCTACCGGTTGCTCCTCTGTAGTCCACATCGAGTAATGGGTGGTTCAATGCAATACGTACCACATCATTGCTCTTATCCTGGTTCTTGCTCTCTCCTACAAGCATGACAGCAACACCGCCACAGCCCATTATAGCCCTAATGTCTGCGTAGTCAAGGTTAATAAGAGATGGCTGTGTGATGGTTTCAGTGATGCCTTTTACTGTTTCTGCAATGAGCTGGTCCATGACTGAAAATGCCTGCTCTATGGGTAAGTTTGGTACGTATTCAAGCAATCTGTTATTATCAAGCACAATCACAGTGTCTGCAGCTTTGCGCAGGTCCTCAAGTCCTTCTTCTGCCTTGACAGTCCTTGCTCTTTCAACCCTGAACGGACTGGATACCATGCCTACCACAATGGCTCCCTGTTCCTTTGCTATCTCTGCTACAACAGGTGCTACACCGGTACCAGTACCTCCGCCCATACCTGCAGTGATAAATACAAGGTCACTTTCCTTGAAGATATCTTCAAGAGTGCCGCGAGCCAGTTCTGCAGCTTTTGCACCAACTTCCGGATAACCGCCTGCACCAAGTCCGCGGGTAAGCGTTTTACCTACGAGGATCTTCTTGTCAGCTCGTATATTATCGAGATGCTGTTTGTCTGTGTTAATAGCAATGGTTTCTGCACCATCTATGCCGATGTTGTAGAGTCTGTTTACAGTATTGTTTCCTGCGCCACCACAACCCACGATCGTGATACGCGGCATTCCAAAACCGTCAAGCTGATCATCCACTGCTACTGTTTTTCTATACTCTCTATCCTTCTCTGTGTGTTTTAATGCTTCCTGTACTATGGATTGCACGTTCATCCCCTCATTGGATTACTGAGTACACTTGTGTAATGAACATGTGAATGACCACATAAGCTGTAATATGTGGGTTTCCATGAATTCCTTATATGTGGAATTGTATCATTACCCTCGAGTGACTATATACATTTACTTGTTATTATACTTATGCGTTTATATTTAAAGCTAGAGGTAAGCTCAATGCTATGGTGCAGGACAGCTTGCCTCTTCCCTTTCTCTCTTGTAGTATAATTGTGGAAGTCTGCAGATGTCAGACAGTTTCCAGACTAACGGCGACCCAATTACCACCATCTTCTGGCATCTATCCTCTTCATACACAACTTAACCAGAGCTATACTTTACAGATAGATATATATATATGTGTTTGTCGAAGCCATTTTCATATTCCTCCAAAAAAATGTAGGCTGGATTTATAATAGTTCCAGATGGCCACTGAAAGCAAAAACATATAACAATTGTCACACATGAATGCAATGTAAGGGATGTGTTTATGAATCTTCGTTCAAAGCATAGAAAGCAGGATCATAGAATGACCATTGTATGGTTAAAGCAATTGTTTTTTGTAACTCTGTTCCTCTTTTTAATGCCTTCTGCCATTGCAGCAGATAACATAACCGCTCTAGATGCCGGAAATTATAGTGATGTTGCAGGAATATCTTTCCAGCAGTACATAATTGATCTGGATATGAGCTTTGCAGACGAGATACTTGCTCAGGAAACATGGACTTTATCCGGTGAAGGTATCACCACAATAGGTCTTTCAGTACCACAAGATGCTGTTATTATGCGTTTTCAAAAACAAGATATGTCCAATACCACTTCTGCCGTAGACTTAGAATATAACCGGACAGATGACATCTTCTCTTTTAGTGACAATATCTCTTCTGTATCTTCAGAATCGCCGCAGTTGTATAGTTTGGTATATGTTTTGCCTGAAAAATCCAATGAACAGTTCACCAAAGTACTAACTGTGCCAGGATATCAGCCATCTTCCATTCACTCTCTTGTTCTTAACGTAAAAACGAATCAAAATGATTACCCAGTGGTATTTGATGAAAATGGGATTTCATTGTCTTCAAATTCCCAAAAAGAAGGTAACATAACAACTTTCTCTTTTTCCCATCCTTCCTTCAATGA
>MVQW01000271.1 GCA_002067265.1 Methanomethylovorans sp. PtaU1.Bin073
CAAAAATGGTAGACTCCATAGATCCATTAATCACTGAAATTTCTTTCACTTCCGATATGATTGTTGGTAGCACTGCACTTGCCTTTTTAGCTATCACAATCTACGGAATATTAAAAATCATTAAAGTAATTGAGCTGCAAGATTGGTAAAAAATCGACCCCTTATTCTTTCAGGCATGAAATGACTTTTTTGAAAAGACGGGGGAGAATTTGAATTTAGCTTGTAAAAAGAAACACAGTAAACAAATAATAAGTTCAGTCGTTTCTTTGATAAATGATCAATTGGTTTTATTCATTTTTTTATTGATGTAAATGGATATTAGAAAGATAACAAGATACTGAAACTAATATTCACCAAAGCTATATATAAGGAAAGTGTTACCTATTGACAGATTTCTACATGAATCGGCTTTGACGTACTGAATAGACTCTGTTTAAAAAGGATTCTGCAAACATGGGAAGAGGTAAGCAAGTGGTATAAATGAAAATTGCAATAGTTGCGCCAAGTCCTGTACCATTTACGATCGGGGGGGCTGAACTTTTATTCAGTAGTATGCAGGATGCCATTAACAATTATACTTCACATCAGTGTGAACTCATAAAACTGACAACTAAAGAAGATAATATCTGGAGCTTAGTGGAATCTTATTATAAATTCTACAACCTGGACCTATCCCATTTTGACATGGTAATTTCGACTAAATACCCTTCCTGGATGATAAAACATCGCAATCACATTGTCTATATGCTACATCCTTTAAGAGGATTATATGACACATACCATTTATGCACTGATAAAAGAGATATTCCCAAAGAATTAAAAACTGGCCTTGTTAAAGAGATCCTTGATATAACCGAGATCAGAATCAAAAAACAGAAAGATATTGATGAGTTGTTTCAAAAACTATTCCAGCTGCAACTGGAACAAGATAAGTACCCAGAAGAAATATTTACTTTCCCCGGAGCCTTTATACGAAAAATAATCCATTTTTTTGATCGCTGGGCATTGTCTTATGAGAATACAAAAGAGTATTATGCAATATCAGAAAATGTGAAAAAGCGGAGAGATTATTTCCCTCCTTCTGCAAGAGTAAAAGTTCTGTATCCTCCCTCAAAAATAGAAGATTTTGAGTGCAGAGGCTTTGAGTATCTCTTTACCGCAAGTAGACTGGATAGCCCAAAACGCATACATCTGCTTATTGATGCAATGAAGTTTGTTCCTCATAACATAAAATTAAAGATCGCAGGCGAAGGACCCGAAAAGGACAAACTTATGGAACTGGCTGACGGAGATAAAAGAATAGAGTTCCTGGGGTTTGTTACTGAAACTGAGATGGTCGACCTATATGCAAATGCCCTTGCGGTATTATTTGTTCCTTTTGATGAAGATTATGGGTACATTACCATTGAAGGAATGATGAGTGTCAAACCGCTTATAACTACTTTTGACAGCGGTGGTCCCCTGGAATTTGTAGAGGATTCAAAAACAGGATTCATAGTTGACACTGATCCTAAAGAGATCGCCGACAAGATAAATTATGTTGTTGAACACATAGAAGAAGCAAAAAAAATGGGATTGCTTGCACATGAAAAAATAAAAAATATCTCATGGAATAACTTTGTAGCTAAACTGATAGGAGAAAGAGATGTCCAATTTCAGCGAAAGAAGAAGATACTTGTATTAGCTACTTATTCCTGCTATCCGCCAAGAGGTGGAGGTCAGCAAAGAGTATACAACATATATTCCAGGCTTGCAAAAAAATTTGATGTCACCATTTGCTCGATACTTGAGAGTGATAAGGAATACCAGAACCTTATCCTGAAGAATGGCCTCAGGCAAATATGCATTCCACAAAGCATCGAACATGCAAGATGCCAATGGGATATTGAAGGCAAGACTGGTCTAAATCTATATGATGTTCTTATGATAGACCATGTCGGAAAGTCTGGAAGTTATATAGAAAGAGTGCAAAAATTAGCTGATGAAGCTGATATAATCATATTTTCTCATCCATACCTTTTTGTTCTGAAAAACTGGATCAGTCTGGATGAAAAGATCATCGTATATGAATCACATAATGTGGAATATCTTCTAAAGAAGGACTACGCTGACCCATATTACTCCCAGGAAGTATTCGATGTTGAGAAGGAAGCTTCTGAAAAAGCTGATCTTATTTTTACCACTTCTAATGAAGATAAAGAACATCTGGTACAATTGTATTCCATAGATCCGAATAAGATCCTTATTACTCCTAACGGAGTAGATTCATCAAAGATAGACCTGATAAGCCTGGATGAAAAAGAATGCCTGAAAAAGGAATTAGGACTCTCAGGTCATTATACTATATTATTTATTGGCAGCTGGCACCCTCCAAACTTGGAAGCTTTAAAATTCATTTTGGATAACATTATTAATAAGTTTCCAGATTGTATTTTTATTGTCGTCGGCAGCATAAAACATTATTATATCCATGAGTACGAGGATTTCCCAAAAAATGTTCTGGCTTTTGGAGTTGTAGATGAAGATGAGAAATATGAGATTTATAAGTTGGCAGACATTGCCATAAATCCCATGTTCAGCGGTTCAGGAACAAACCTGAAAATGTTAGATTACATGAGCGCAGGCATTCCCACTATTAGCACTCCCATTGGTGCAAGGGGATTGGATATTGAAAATGGGAAACACGCTTTGATCTGCTCCGATGATCATATGCATGAAAAAATTGCTGAGCTTATCAATACGGAAATGTTGCGGAATAAGTTGAGAATAAATGGCAGAATTCTTGTAGAATCTAAATATTCATGGGATAGAATCGCTGCGTCGATCATATCAAAACTGAAGGAGATCGCTTAAAATTGAAGATTGCTTTTGTAGTTCAGAGATATGGAGAAAATATTGTAGGAGGTGCTGAATACTTTACCAGGCTTGTGGCTGAAAGAATGAGCCAGTACCATGAAATTGAAGTCCTTACCACCTGCGCAGCAGATTATCATTTATGGAAGAATGAATATCCAGAGGGTCTTGATGTACTAAATGGGATAAAAATACATAGGTTCATGAACTCGGCAAAGAGGAATCCAAATAAGCATAATAAGATCCAGGACATGGTTTATTATTCGACACACAGCGTAAATGATGAGATCTCCTGGATAAATGAGCAGGGACCGAATTGCCCAAAACTCATTGAGTATATTTCAGATAACCGGGATAAATACGATTGCTTTGTATTTTTCACATTCAGGTATTATCCATCCTATTATGGAATAAAAGAGGTTGAGCATAAGTCATTAATAGTTCCTTTTGCAGAGAACGATCCTGCGCTTGACCTTACAACAACAAGAGAAATATTTGAAGCGTCTCAGGCAATCATTTATTGTACCCCCGAGGAAAAACGGCTGATTGAAAGAAAAGTGAATATAACAGCTGGAAAAAAATCAGACATAATTGGATGCGGGATCGAAATTCCAGAGAATATAGTTCCAAACAAGGAACAACGGAATCAGAAGTACGTATTATATGTTGGAAGGATAGAAGGTTCTAAAGGCTGTTACCAGTTATTCGAGTACTACCTTAGATTGATAAAAGAATTTCCGGATCTTCCTGCATTGCTTCTTGCCGGATTGGATGCAATTGAAATACCAAAAAATGAGAAGGTCAAATATCTGGGTTTTATCTCAGAAGATGAAAAGTACTCTCTATTAAGTGGTGCAGAGTTTTTGATCATGTCTTCACCTTACGAAAGCTTTTCCTTGGTCACACTAGAATCAATGGGTTGTGGAACACCAGTATTGGTAAATGGTGAATGTGATGTTTTAAAAGGTCATTGCTTAAGAAGTAATGCAGGTCTGTGGTACCAAAACTATGAGGAATTCAGAGAATGTTTCAGGTTCTTGTGTTCTAACGATCAAATAAAATTCAAAATGCGCGAAAACGGAAAAAAGTACGTGAGTAAAAATTACTCATGGGATATAATCGAAAAGAAATACCTTGAATTATTCAGCATATTTGATCCTGGCCAAAAGCAGAAAAATGGCTGATCCTTATAAAACAGATGTTTCAAAAAGTATGGCTTCTTTCAACATCGTATGGGTAATTTCAACACAATATTTGTCTGCCTGTAGAATGCATAGTTGACTACACTTCCATTATCAAGAGCTCAACTTTAGTACAAATGAATAAATGAAGTCAAACAAAAAAATGATACACAATAGTAAAAGGAGTAGGTACCTTATCCTCTCTAGTTTGTAGGTACCTATGCTATGTTGTCCTTACTTTCTGATGTAGTAGATTGCTACTGCAATCAGACTCGCGATTATCAGTGCGATTGTAACTGGTACATGGGAGCCATTGTTGCTGGCAGTGTTCGCTGCTGTAACATTGGAATCATCGTTTTGGTCTACAGCAGAGTTGCTACTGACTGGTGCGAGCACAACTGGCTCAGTCTCTACTGGGAGAGATATTCCATCGTCTACCTTTGCAGTCCCTGTTGTAGTTGTCTTAACTATGTGAGCTTCACCATATCCGGTTGAGCTGCCTACCTTTACCTCAATTTCGTTCTCAGTCTCTGTGACAGGTGTTTCTGCAACTGGAGTTTCCACAACCTCGGGTTCCTCGGCGGTGGTTTCATCAGCATTGTCTACAACAGGAGTGGTAACCTCAGTTTCATCGTTAGTACTGGAATCCTCAGTTTCTTCATCAGTACTGGAATCATCGGTTTCCTCCTCTTCTGTAGTTGTATCGACAGGCTCTACTACCTTAACTGGCTCTGTCTCACTAGTAGAGTCGTCAACAGTCTTTGTAGGGGGAACCCAGCATGCCTGGGCACCTGCACTGAATGCGATTAGAACCATTAATGCTGTCAATATCTTCATCATTTTGGATCACCCTTCTCTCACTCGAAATTTATACAAACATCGTTTTTCTTTTCTTTATCTTGCGTCTTACTCTTTGTAAGACAAGAAGAAATCAGATTTTCGAATATTTAAACATTGTCAATATATTAAATATGTTGATACTCATAATGATGAGGTCTGCAAGAACAAAAAAATCATGGGAAAAAAGAAGTCTTCAAAGATTAGAATGAAAGATAAACAGAGGAGGTCGCTTCAACATCATATAGATAAATTCAACGCCAATATATCGCTGATTTTCTTTAGAAGAACAATTTTCTGCACACTAAAGTATTGATATTTAGAATGGAATAGTATGACATCGCTATCCTGACAGCCAAGATATGATCACTAAATCAGAACTTTCTCTTATTCCAAATCCCATACGAATTTACCCACTCACTGTTGTGGAGGGGTCAAAAAAGAAGGTAGAAGTTTATGTTGGGTCATAAACTTCCACATTTGTTCTGGCTATAATAGCTCCTTTTAGAAAGGAGTTTATGTCCAGGTACCTGCAACTGGAGTTACGCCAGACCAACCGAGACCTATTATTTCAAATGAAGAATCAGTTGGGATTACGAAATTGTGTCCATCGGTGTTGTACACACCAACTTCAGTTGCGCCGTCTCCATCCCAGTCACCTACAATTGGTTGAATGTTTGCCCAGCCAAATCCGACTTCGCCAACACCATCCAGAACCCAGGTACCAGCGTTGTCGTACACACCTACTTCATCAGAACCGTCATCGTCCCAGTCTCCAACGACAGGAGTTACACCAGACCAACCAAGACCAATTACTTCAGCTCCGGATGTGCCCTGAATGACAAAGTTATTTCCATCGGTGTTGTAGAAACCAACTTCAGTAGTTCCATCCCCGTCCCAGTCACCTACAACCGGTTCAGTGTTTGCCCAACCGAATCCAACGATGTCTGCAGAGTTGGTGTTGGTGTTCCACAGAGCCCAAGTGCCTGCATTGTCATATACACCTACTTCTTCAGCATTATCGCCATTCCAGTCACCTATAACAGGTGTTACACCAGACCAGCCAAGGCCAATAACATCATATCCATCTGCATCAGATTCATTCTGGATTAAGAAGTTGTTTCCATTGCGGTTGTATATACCTACTTCTTTAACTCCGTCTCCATCCCAGTCACCTACTATAGGTTCAGTGCCTGTCCAACCGAAACCGACTATTTCAGCATACTGGAATGTTTCACTCCACTGAGCCCAAGTACCTGCATTGTTGTACACAGCTACAGTGTCATTAACCACATCAGGAGTCAATTTAAGGGCAACAAGACCATTGTTGTGGTCAGCTACATAAAGATCGTTTCCTGAAACTGCAATTCCATATGAAGTACCCATTGTGTTATAGGTAGTTACATGAGTTATGGATGATGCATTTTCCACATTCAAAATGACAGCTCCGTATGTGTCATCAGCAACATATGCATAGTTACCTGAGACAGCAACAGCAGCTGCAGCTGAAGTATCATAAGTGTCTTCTACAGTTGGATTCAAAGGATCTGTTATGTTAAACACAATAAGACCAGTGCTGCCATCTGCAACATAGGCATAGTTACCTGAAATGGCTATACCATATGCATGACCATCGGTATCATAATGTGCTACAGCGCTTGGTAAAAGATCATTACTGACATCTACAACAACAAGGCCATTGTCACCATCAGCTACAAAGGCATAATTGCCGGATATTGCGACATCTTCTGCACGTCCGTCAGTATTACAAGTGCCTCTGCGAACTATGTGGGTAGGAGCAGAAACATCAATAATTACCAGACCTGTTGCATTAGCTGCTACATAGGCGCGACTGTTTGCTACAGCGACATCATACGCAAAGTCACCAATTTCTAACTGACTGGTACCTGCACCGCTTTCAAACTGAAGTCCGGATGAAGACAGAGATGAAGCACTCAGTACTTTAAGACCACCCTCACCGGCAGCTAAATAGACATAATCGCCTGATGTTGTTACACCTGAAGCAAAACTGGATATTGCATAAGTGTTTGTTAGGGTTGGTGTCATGGGGTGTTCGACATCTACTGTCAAAAGACCACCATGACCATGAGCTACATAGACCTTGTTACCTGATGCAGCAACATCACGTGCGTAACCAGCACTTGAGTAACCGCCTGTAAAGGTTGGATTTACAGGATCTGCGACATTGACAATTGTAAGGCCGCTGTAGCCAGAAGCTACATAGGCATAATCGCCTACTACAACGACTGAGTATGAATGGCCTGAAATGCTTCTGGTAGCTGTAGTTGAAATATCAGATTTGTTAGCGATATTAAGTATCACAAGGCCGTTTGTTGAATCAGCTACATAGGCATTGTTGCCTGATACTGCAACATCCTCTGCGTAGATAGGGGTATCAACACTGTCTGCAAGGGTTAAACTGCTAGGATCGGCACAGTTCACAACTGTCACGCCAGATTCACCAGCTGCTACATAGGCATAGTTATCTGAAACAGTGACATCGACTGCAGTTGTAGTATAGTTGCCTACTAACTGGATGGATGATGGGTTAGAGATGTTGAACACACTCAGCCTTGCGTTGTCGGCTACGTATGCATAATTACCGGATATATCAACACCGTACGCATCTCCAGCAGTATTAAAGCGGTTACCTACCTGAGTTGGATTTGCAGGATTTGAAACGTCCACAACGTAAAGACCGTTATCACGGCAGCTTACGTATGCACGATTGTCTGAAACAGCAACACCCCACACTCTTCCAGGATCAAACCTGCCTGCGAGGAGGGTTGGGGAAGAAGGAGTTGTTATGTCAATTACCACAAAACCATTGTCACCATCGGCCACATATGCATAGTTGCCTGAGATCACAATATCTTCAACAGTTCCGTCCGTTGTGAGAGTTGCTACTTTTGTAGGGTTAGCAGCATTTGATATATCTATCACAAGGAAGTCCTGTCCTTGCCCAACGTAAGCATAATTTCCAGATACTGCTGTTACTTCAGTAATACCTCCGCCAAGGCGGCCGACGAAATCCACATTCAGCTCAGCAGCTGAGCCAAGCCCGGAGATCATT
>MVQW01000272.1 GCA_002067265.1 Methanomethylovorans sp. PtaU1.Bin073
TGTCGAAGAGATGGCCGAGATTTATAGCAAGAACCCAAATGTCGAATATGCAGTGCCAAATTATCTCATGTATGCAACTACGGCACCTAATGACCCGTATTATAAATACCAATGGAATTTCAACAGTCCGTACGGTATAAATGTAGAGCCGGCATGGGATGTTTTTAAAGAAACTGGTCTCTCCCCAGGAAATGGCGTGGTTGTTGCTGTGATTGATACCGGAGTTAAAAAGACTGCTCCTGACCTTGCAAATACTAAAATCCTTTCAGGTTATGATTTTGTAAATCGTGATACTAATCCTGATGATGACAATGGTCATGGAACCCATGTGACTGGAACCATAGCTCAGAGTACAGGTAATGGAATAGGAGTTGCAGGTGTAGCTTATGGTTGTACGATAATGCCTGTAAAGGTGCTGAATGCAAAAGGAAGTGGAACCCTGAGCCAGCTTGTAGACGGGGTATCTTATGCCAGCAATAACGGAGCAGATGTGATAAGCATGAGCTTGGGATTCCCCCCTTCTGTAACTGCAGAGAGTTTGATACCGCTTGGGAATGCAATTAATTCTGCAGACAGCAAGAATATTGTCATCGTGGCTGCTGCAGGTAATGATGGAATTTCAACTGTTGGGTATCCGGCAGCCTATGAGGAATGTATAGCCGTTGGTGCAACCAGGTATGATGGAACCCGCGCATATTACTCCAACTACGGAGATGCACTTGACATAATGGCACCTGGAGGAGACTTGAATGTAGACCAAAGCGGTGATGGTTATGGGGATGGTATACTACAAAATACTTTCAACCCCAGCACTGGACTTTTCAGTTACTACTTCTATCAGGGAACATCAATGGCAACGCCACACGTCTCCGGTGTTGCAGCCTTGCTGATAGCAGATGGGGTCAAACCAGAAAATGTGCGGACAGCAATAGAGTCAACTGCAAATATGGATACTACGGCTGGATATGGATGTGGTATAGTGGATGCGTATAAAGCCCTTACCTATTACACCATTCCAGAACCAACTGGCCAGGTATCAATTAAGGATGTGACAGTAACCTGTACCCAAAGGACAGTCAGAAAGAATACATTGGTAACTGCACAAGCCACCGTAACCATAGTTGATGCCGATGGAGACCCAGTTCAGGGAGCAACGGTCTCAGGTCAATGGAGCGACGCAACCACTGATTCGGATATCGGTCTTACGGGTAGCTCTGGTCAGGTAACTCTCTCTTCCAATGAAGTAAAGGTAACCAGTACTGCAACCTTCACTTTCACAGTGAATGATGTATCTTATACTATTCCATGGGATGGTGTTTCTAAATCCGGTACAATAACTTACAAGAAATGAACAAAACAGATAGGACCACATAATGGTCCTGTTGACTATTTTTTACAACGAATATCATATTGCATTGACGCTAATTTTATAATTATTGTAACAAATATGATTCATGTACCAGCATCTTGCAGAAATCCTTAACCGTCACTGTTTAGATATTTCCATAGGAAAAGATAATCAGGAAGCTGCTGGGGAAAATAAATAAAAACTCTTAAACCAAAACACACTCTATGAAAACGATTAAAGGAAAACTGGTTGATATTATTCAACGGGATATTTATAATGCCATCATCAGTATCGAGGATGGGAAAATACAAAATATCCAAAAGACAGGAGAGGAGTTTGATGGGTATCTGCTGCCCGGATTTATAGATTCCCACGTACACATTGAAAGCTCAATGCTCAAACCTTCTGAATTTGCCAAAATGGCTGTCAAACATGGTACTATTGCTACTGTTTCCGATCCACATGAAATAGCTAATGTATGTGGTCTTGAAGGTATTTCTTATATGATAAAAGAAGCTGAAAAAGTACCTGTAAAGATACATTTTACTGCTCCAAGCTGTGTGCCTGCAACCGTATTTGAAAACACAGGTCACAGTTTATCATCAAAGGAAATAGAAATCCTGATGAACGAGCCCAAAATAGTTGCATTGGGGGAAATGATGAACTATCCTGGTGTACTGGGTGATGACCCTGAGGTATATGCTAAAATCAAAGCTGCGCTTGACTCAGATAAACCTGTTGATGGCCATGCACCTGAGCTCGGGGGAGAGGAACTTAAAAAATACATTCTTGCAGGAATCAGCACAGATCACGAATGTACCCGGCTGGAAGAAGCCCTGGAAAAAATAGAGAATGGAATGCATATCCTGATCAGGGAAGGTTCCGCAGCACAAAACTTCGATACTCTTCATCCTCTTATCGCTAAGTACCCTGAATCATGTATGTTCTGCACAGATGACTGTCATCCTGATTCTCTTGAACAGGGGCATATAAATACACTTGTGTCCAGAGCCCTAGCTGCAGGTCATGATCTCTTCGATGTATTAAGGGTTTCTTCCTACAATGCATCAAAACACTATGGGATCAATACGGGGATGCTGCAACCAGGGGATCCGGCAGATTTCGTAATTGTCAATTCTCTGGATAAAATGGATGTTATTGCAACCTATATAGATGGAAAACCCGTGTTTGAAAATGGTAAGGTACAGTTTCAGACATCTGCATCAAAACCGGTCAATAATTTCAAATTAAATGAAGAGATCAGACCAGAACAACTGGAAATATATTCGGATGCCAGTCTTTTTAAAATTATACAGGCTTTTGACGGTTCACTTTTCACAGATATGCTGGAATACCAGCTTCCAAAGAAAAAAGGCAAGGTGCTTGCAGATTCTGCAAACGGGATCAACAAGATAGCAGTAATTAATCGTTATACGGAAGATCCTGTGCCTTCCATAGGGTTCATAAAGGGTTTTGATATCAACAAAGGGGCAATAGCTTCTACAGTAGCCCACGATTCCCACAACATCATAGCCATAGGAACGGATGATGTAGATATAGCTCGGGTAATCAACAAGCTTATTGGATCAAGTGGTGGTTTGGCTCTGTCAGATGGAGTCGACATATACCATCTTCCTCTGTCGGTTGCCGGGTTGATCTCAGATGAAAAAGCGAGTAATGTAATCGAAGCCTATAAAGTGCTGAATGAAAAAGTCCACCAGATCGGATGTAACTTGAACTCAGCTTTTATGACAATGTCGTTTATGGCATTATTGGTAATTCCAAAGTTTAAGATAAGTGACAAAGGCTTATTTGATGTATCTGAGTTCAAATTGACA
>MVQW01000273.1 GCA_002067265.1 Methanomethylovorans sp. PtaU1.Bin073
GCACCATACTAGGCTGCCAAAGCAGGTGCTGTCTCCGTACTCAAGAGGTGTTCCTTTTGCAAATTCCATCTTTATGTCAGCGAATTCTTTTGCAGAAAGCCCTATCTTTTTGATGTTGGAATGTACTGGACATGGTTTAACAGGGAGGCAGCAGAAAGCAAGGCCACGCAAGTCTCCTTCTCCTCTACATACGTGTTTAGGTGAATTATACCACCCAATCTCAATCTGAAGGAGAGTTACTTCTTTTACAAGGGTTGTTATCAGGGATGGATTTTCAATTACTCCTCTGCCTACAGAAACGATATCTGCACCTCTGGTGAACATTTCTTTTGCAGCTTCAAACTCAGTGACAGAATTGTTGCCTACCAGGAGAAGTCTTGTTGAATCTCTTATTTTTTTAATGGCTTCCAAATCAGCACCTGATCCTTTCTTCATTGCATCAACGTGCAGTATATCGGAGCCCGCTTCTTCGATGGCTTTGGCCATCTTTACATCATCTATTACATTGGCGCGCACTTTCACCGACACAATAGCTCCGGTATTTTTTACTTCATGTATCATCTGTTGTAACTTTGGAAGGTTATGCAGTAGTGCCTCTCCTACACCTATCTTTGTCATCTCTGGCTGCCTGCAGTGTGCATCGATCTCAATTATTGCATTTGCATTTTTTACTATCTTTGCAGCTTCGATCAATGGCTCCAGGGTGGAGCTTCGGACATTTATGGCAACGATGCTATTGGTTTTAATTGATTTCAGCTCGTTTTCTATCAGTTTTAGAGGTTCATCTGAAATGAACTCTTGCCTACCTCTTTTTACCATTTCGGATGCTGCTTGCTGTGTTGCAGTATCCAGATTATATCCTCCAAGTACCACAAGCCCTGCGTCTTTTGCGAATTCATTTGCAAAATGGCTGTCAGTTATTCCTCCCATTGGTGCAAGAGCAATGGGGTTCTTAAAAGAAAGATTTTCTACTTTTATATTAAAAAGATCATCGGACACGTTTTTGCCTCTGATTAACGTGGTTTTACTAGTCTTGCTCAATAAATGTAAGTTACATATTAATATAACGCTGATATCCCCTGGGCTACTTCAGAATTATTCTCTCATGAGTCTCTTGAAGTAACCAGACTTTCTAACAGCATTCTTCTATTCCTGAGCTAAACAATATATAGCATAACCACAAAGTTGAATATGTCAACAATTTCAATAAGGGAGGTTATTATGAAGTGTCTTGTCTGTGGGGCAGAAAGTGATACCAAGTATTGTAGCAAATGTGGTAAGATCATGGATGAGGTTATCCGGCAGGTCGGAGAAAAGCGCTGGAGTTCTATTGATGATTGCTCTTTCATTTATCCTCAGGTCTTGAGGGTAGCTAGGGGTGAACTAAGGGTAACTGATATTATCCGATCCCTAGAAACAGAAGAATAATCATATATATTTCTTTTTTCTTCGTCACTATTAATGGTGTAATTCGTATTTTCTATAAGTATTCAGTCTTTCTTACTTTTGTTTGAGTCAATAGTGTAGCTACTTATTATGGAATGATGATCTCTTGTTAACAATTGATCTTGCAATTCTTCTTCCCGACTCATATCATATACTTAATATAGAACTTTATCAATGGGGGTTACTATGAAGATTGCAATAATTGGCGGTACAGGCAGTATTGGAAGAGGGTTTGCCCTTCGCTGGGGGCAGAAGCATGAAGTGGTCATTGGTTCAAGAGAACAGGAGAAAGCTAGAGCTAAAGCGGCTGAATATACTTCTATCTTAAAGGACAGGGGTCTTAATGCTAATATAAAAGGTGAGTTGAATGCAACAGCTGCTTCTGGTGCTGATGTTGTGGTACTGGCAATAAGATATACTAAGGTTCCCTCTATACTTGAACAGATCAATCCTGTACTGGATAAACAGGTGGTAATTTCTGTTGTCGTGCCAATGGAAAAAGATGTTTGTATGATCTATCCGGGTTCTATACCTATCGAAGTTCCTGCAAGCTGCTCTGATGACTATAAGTCAGATTATTTTTGTTATGTTACTCCATCTGCTGGCAGTGCTGCACAGGAAATCGCCTCTTTGCTACCTCCGGGTATTGAACTTGTATCTGCTTTCCAAAATGTTCCTGCGGCTAAACTCTCAAACCTTGATATCCATCTTGACTATGATATAGGTGTATGCGGTAACAGCATGTACTCAAAAAATATTGTTTTTGGTCTTATCCGGGATATAGACAGTATGAGACCTATCGATATAGGTCCGATTGAGGCATCTTCTATGATCGAATGCCTGACGCCTCTTCTCCTAAATATAGCTGTACGTAATAAAATGAGGGACGTTGGAATTAAATTTATAGGTTAAGAAAACCTTATACTACAATGTTTATCTAATTCTTGCACTCTTTTTTATTTCTTTTTTTAGGCAATAACCATAGTGATGACTGAAATAGTGTAAACTGTAAGTTAGTAAATATGGTTTATAGGGTCCTCTAAGATTCCCTCTCTATTGCAGAACTAATCCTCCTTTTTTAGGACATCATAGGCATATGCTATGTTCCCTATCAAAAGTACAGCTTATTTGATTTTTAAATCAAGATTAAAGCATAATAA
>MVQW01000274.1 GCA_002067265.1 Methanomethylovorans sp. PtaU1.Bin073
CAACCAGACTACGGTTCAATTTTACCTCTTCCGGCTATCTTTTTAGGCCTTATGATGTGTTTTACTGATTGGGGATTCACACTTTCTGGTGTCGCAAGGGATGTGGAAGGAGACCGTGCACGCGGTGCACCCACATTCCCCGTAACTTTTGGTGTACCAGCTACTGCCAAATTCGTTACTCTCATGTGGATAGTAGGAGTCATTGCTTCTATTGCAATAGGTATCACTGCCCATCTTGGACCTGTATTTTTTGCAGGTGCTATCCTTGCAGGTATATGGATGCTATCTCAATCATTTGATTTCATTAAAAACTCCACTCCTTCAAGAGGTGGCCGTCTTTTCCTTCAGGGTTCACGTTACAGGGGAATAATGTTTGGTTCACTTATAGTAGATGTACTTCTCATGGTACTATCATCCGGCTACGCTTCTATATTATGGTAAGGTAATTCTAATGGATGCAGATATTATAGTAATTGGTGCCTCTCCGGCAGGCCTTATGGCTGCCCGTAATGCTGCCTTAAAAAGTGCAAATGTTATTCTCATTGAACGAAAAGAAGCTATTGGCAATCCGACTCATCCTGCAAACACTTTCTTTAAAGGAATGTTTGACAGGACAGGTGAGGCAGTTGATCAGAGCTACGTGATAAAGAATCTCAAAGGTGCACATATTGTAGCTCCTTCAGGCGGTGAAGTTGTAGTAGAGAGCCCTGCATATTTCTTGAACCGTAAGAAGTTTGACGACTATTATGCACAACAAGTGAGTAAGGCCGGTGTTGATATCCGCACAGGGGTAGAAGCTCTGAATGTGATTCGAAGTGAAGGTGCATTTTCTATAAGTACCAATGAAGGAATGTTGAAGTCTAAATTGGTCATTATTTCTGATGGCATCAATTCGAGAATTGCAGGGCTTCTGGGCATGAAACCCATCAAATATCCTCGTGACATAGCATGGTCTATGGAAGCTGAGATAGAAGCACCAGGTATAGGAGAACCGGATATGTTCGAGTACTATGTCGGTAATCATGCTCCAGGATGGAAATCAACCTATTCTCCATGTGGTGGTGATCGGGCAACCCTGGGTGTATACGTACGCAGGCATGGAATGAATGTCTCCTCTTTCTTTGATGCTTGGGTGGAGCGCTTCAAGAAAATAAAAGGCTTAGATGATATATCCTTCATCAGCAAGTCTGTGGGTGGTGATCCTATCGCTGCTATTCCAGGAGATATCATAGGTGAAGGAGTTATGATAACCGGAGGCTCTGCAGCCCAGTCTGGTATAGGATACGGTATGCATGCGGGTCAGATGTGCGGTGATGTAGCTGCAGATGCCATTGCAAAAGGTGATGTTTCTCCAGCATTTTTGTCACAGTACAGAAAACGCTGGAATAAAGAGTACAGGAATGAGTATTATCTCGGCCGTATCGCACTAGAGACACTGCGGAAGATGACAGACAAAGAAATAGATTCCATGATACAGGTATTTGAAGGTGAGGATCTTTCTTTTATTCAGGGTGATCCTACGACCAAAGCAATACGTACTGGCATGTTCATGCTCAGGAAAAAGCCATCTTCATTGCTTTCCTATAGGGCTGCACTGAGGAGGAAGTAAGCAGTGACTATGGATAAATATTATTTCTACCAAAATCCCCTTTTCAAGGTCTATGCAACAATCCAAGATGGTCTTGTGAAGATGGATACCGAAGGTTTAGTATCTCCTGTTTTTAAAGTGATGATTAAAGATCTCATGGGGATGTTTGATGATACGAAGCCTTCAAAGGTGGATGGGAACAGACTTATTTATTCCACCTGGATGCCTCCGATACCAAGCAAATCCTTTGATCGGCTTGTGTCCAGCCAGTTGGGAAACATGAGGGGTAAATACATACCAGAGCAATTGACCATTTCTATTACTGAGGATTGCCCTAATAAATGCCTCCACTGTGCATTACCCGATACAAAAAATCGTGCAAAGCTAGAACCTGCTGTTGTAAAATCAATCATTGACCAGGCACAGGATCTAGGCACAACCCTGATCATATTCGATGGGGGAGAGCCCCTGCTATATGTGGGGCTGGAAGAACTGATATCTTATGTAGATCAGCAGCGTGCGATTCCTGCCCTGTTCACTTCGGGTGTAGGCTTAACTGCCGAGCGTGCACAGAGCCTTAAGGATGCTGGTCTCTACATGCTTAGTGTGAGTCTGGATAGTGCTCATGAAGAAGGACACGACCTCATGCGTGGCAGGGCAGGTGTGTTCAAAGATGCCATTTCTGCAATACTCAATGGAATCGAGGCTGGCCTTCTTGTGAATATGTATGTGGTGATCTCCCCTAGAAATATACATGAATTAGATGATTTCTATCAACTTGCCTGTGAGACAGGAGTACAAGAAATATCTTTCTTTGAAATCGTTCCAACTGGTAGGTGGCTTGACCGCACTAACGAGGTGCTTTCAGCAGAAGATCGCAAAAAGTTCGATGATTTTGTCCTCAGGGCAAGCAAAAGTGATGGTCCTCGAATCTTCCCTATACCTCATATCGTAGGAAAAATGGGTTGTTTCGCCGGAAAAAAATGGTTGCATATAACTCCTGAAGGAAACGTGTGGCCATGTTCTTGTCTTCCTCTAAGTTACGGTAATATTCATGATGATAGTCTAAAATCCATATGGAAAAAGGTTACTCACGACGCTACCTTTACAGGTGGCAAATGCTTAATGCGTAATTCTGAGTTCAGACGTATCCGTCTTGGATTAAATGATTGAAAAAACGAAATTGAAATTTAAGGGTGAAAACACCCTTATCTTATCTTTTTATAGCAGTCCAGATCTCTGAAGTGCCATGAGGTTCTCTGTAGTGAGTTTCTCTCCGGCCTTGAACTTATCAAAGATATCTTCGGCGTCTTTACGCATATCAGCCTTGGATACTTCTCTTCTGCCATCAGTTTCTCCCTTCTTGAGCTTGCGGACCTCTTTGTCAATGTCCCTTATCTCTTTCTGGGCAGCTATGAACTTTTTGTGTTTCTCATCTGCACTTTCTTGGAACTTTACGAATTCCTTGTGTGCAGCATCGGATTCGGCACGTATCTTGTCAGCTTCTTTAAAGGTTGCTATCATGAGGTCATGATATTCCTGTGCTTTTTGTGCATATTCGGACAAAAATGTGTGTTCTTTTGAAGCTTCGTCCCTGATATCCTGTGCCTTTGTGAGCAGTTCCTTTAATTCCTGGTTGCTTTCAAGCTGCTGTTTTTTAGCATTGTATATTTTGCGCAGCTCTGTGATCTTGTTCACAAGTTCTCTTTCCTTGCTTGTGCTGAGAACTTCTGTCTGCTGTGCAAACTCCAGGCGATCGATATCTTTACGGATATCTTTGATTGATGGACCTGTAAGGTTATTCTCTCCACGGATGGTGTCTATCTGGGCATATATCTCATTTGCCCTGTTGTTGATCTCATCCCTCAAGTCCTTATGCTCTTTGACCTTCACATTGTTCTCATCACGAAGGTTCTTATAATTCTGAGCTTCGTTAATAAGGTCTTTAGTCTTCTTATTGAGCTCATTACGCTTTGCAGCAAGCTTGCTTGCTTCGGCATTGAGTTCGTTGCGCTGTGTCTTGTATTCTTCTGACAGTCTTTTCAGCTCTGTCTTCTTCTCGTTCAGTTCTTTCAACATCGCTTGTTAATCCTCCCTCTCCGGCGTTGAAGCCGGCGTTTCATGCATTTCTAATGCACGATACACACCGCTGATCCAGATCGAATGATTCGATGACTGGTATCACAGCTTTGAGGTTCTTCTCTATAATCACAATATCTGCATGTTGTCGCAATACAGGCTTCGAATTGAATGCTATAGAGTATCTTGCTCTTTTGAAGATACATATATCATTTGCTCCGTCACCTACAACTATGCAATCTTCAGGTGCGATCCCGTGCTGAGCTGCAATCTCTTCAAGCACCAGTTCCTTTGAGTTCTGTGCAGTAAGGGATCCCACCACTTCACCAGTGATGATCCCATCCTTTACTATTAGTTCGTTGGATACTACGTGGTCTATTCCAAGTAGTTTTCCCACTCTTTCCGATGATAGTGTGAATCCACCAGATACCATTGCAGTAGTATATCCTGCAGACTTCACGAAATTGATCAGTTCTTTAGCACCAGGCATCAGAGGCATCTTATCTAAAGCTGCGATTGCATCTTCTAAAGTTAATCCTTTCAGAAGTTTCACTCTCTCCTTAAGTGCTTGAGAGAAATCTATCTCTCCTTTCATAGCCCTTTCGGTTATTGCTGATACCTCTCTTCCAACTCCCGCCGCCTTCGCAAGCTCATCGATAGTTTCAGCATCGATCAGTGTACTGTCCATATCAAAAACTATCAACTTCTTACTATCACTACTTTTCTCAGAAAGACCACTTATATAACTCACTTGATCTACCTAGGATTTAAGGTTGTAAATGGGGCTTATGGAACAGGCTGATGTGAAATAAATGACATTACTTTTAACCTTTTCGGATAGATTCTTCTCAATTGGTACAAAATTCCACTAATTCTTCGCTCCTTCTAGATATCTCTCCATTCGAGTGTTATTCTTCCCAAAAGTAATATATGCTACACTGTACAATTGCTGTGCTGTGATTTTATATGGCAAAGATTGGAATAATTAAACTAGGCAATTTGGGCATGAGCCAGGTCATTGATCTGGTTCAGGATGAGATTGCAGCAAGAGAAGGTATCAGTGTACGTGTTTTCGGTACAGGTCCTAAAATGGGAAAAGATGAAGCTGCTGCAACAGCAGAATTCAAGGATACGGGAGCAGACTTTTATATTATGATCAGTCCTAACTCAAGCGCTCCAGGTCCAACTGCAGCACGTGAACACTTTAAAGATGTTCCATGCATCATCGTCTCCGATGGGCCTACCAAGAAAGAGGACCGTGAAGCTCTCCAGCAGGCTGGCTTTGGTTACATTATCATGACCGTCGATCCACTCATCGGTGCAAAGACCGAATTCCTTGACCCGGTAGAAATGGCATCCTTCAACTCTGATGCAATGAAAGTCCTCTCTACATGTGGTGTAGTAAGGCTCATTCAGGAAGAACTGGACAAGGTAGCAGCCCAGGTAGATGCAGGCGAGCCAATACAGTTGCCTCACATTCTTGCAAAGCCAGAGGTATGTATCGAGAGAGCTCACTTCAGCAACCCCTATGCAAAAGCAAAGGGCCTTGCAGCACTGCACATGGCTGACATGGTTGCAAAGATCAATTTCCCAGCATGCTTCATGATGAAGGAGCTTGAACAGGTAGCTCTTACAACAGCTGCAGGTCATGAAATGATGAGGGCAGCAGCCCAGCTTGCAATCGAAGCACGTGAGATCGAGAAAGCCAATGATACTGTTTTCAGGCAACCCCACTCTAAGAAGGGAGGCAAGCTGTTCCAGAAGACAAAGCTTTATGAGAAGCCTCAGTGAAGTACTTTACAGTACTTCCATCTTTTATTTCTTGAACTAATATGAACACATTACTAGCTTTTCTCATCGCAATAATTCTTTTTGCAGTTTCAGTTGCCATCACGGCAGTAGCTCTTAAATATGCTATTAGTATCCAAAACCCAACCTCAAATCCAGATACTGCTGTTAATCAGAACTTAGAAACAGATTTCTTATTAGAAGATAACAAAAAAGAAGAAATCCAGTAATATTTTACTGGTTTATTGTCTTATTCTTGGCATAGCAATGACCTCTCTGACTTGGGCATCGAAGAACTTCTGTGAATGTGATGGCCTGATAACAACTGCTACATCTGCACCGTGTCCTGTGCCTCCAATTGCAATGACCTCCGTTTCAGAAGACACTGGTATCTTCCCCGAGTCTGCTGCCATCATTGTGATTTCCACAACTACTTTGAAGCCCTGGCCGAACAAAGAGCGCAAAGCGTTAGATATTACATCCACTCTGCTGGCCCCACCTAATTTATTAGAGATAGCCCTTTCTATCCCTGAGAACAGATGAGACTGGACGACAACTTCCACACCCATATTTTGTAATTCTTTCAAGGTATCAAGGTCCATCTCCCACTTCCCATCCCCTTTGACACCATACTGGTAGCTCACACAAATGACATTCAGATCTTTTCCTTTAGCAGCTTTTGCCATCTCTAATGCTGTGTATCCAGTGGTACTTGCCACTACTATTTGCTTGATCTCTAGTTCTTGAGCCCTTTTGATGGCCGCATCAATAACCAGTTGTGTGTTCTCTTTGCCTGTACTTTCCAGATATATTATCGGTTTTTCCATGTTACCCTTCCTTTATTTCAATGAACGATGCTCTTATCTATCATGATCAGTATAAAATATAAACGATTAAATTAAGCGTTTATGTATAAAACAGGTGATCTTTTGGCAGACACAGATTATGATGACAAGGACGTAAAAATAGTAACAAAACCCATCAAATTGGAGAATCCAGTACTTATAGAAGGTTTCCCGGGAATAGGTCTGGTGGGTAATATCGCAAGCCAGCAGATCATAGATGAACTTAAAATGACTTATGTTGGATCCATAGATTCAAGGCATTTTCCTCCTATAGCCGTGCTCTATGAAGGCCTCATCAATATGCCTGTGAGGATTTATGAAAGTGAGGAACATAATATTGTTATGGTTGTCTCTGATATACCAATCAATCCAGTGGTATCCTATGATATCAGCAGGGCATTACTGGATTGGGCAAAGGCCATCAATGTAAAGGAAGTAGTTTCAATTGCAGGCATAGCTACAATGTCTGAAGAGCGCAAGGTGTTCGGAGCAGCTACAACGCCTGAAATGCTTGAAAGGATAAAAGACAAAGTAGAGGTTTTCCAGATGGGTACTATTTCAGGCATATCGGGAAGTATTATGGCAGAATGCTTGGTTCGGGAAGTACCCGGCATCAGTCTTTTGGGAGCAACCCAAAGCCAGAATCCGGATCCAAGAGCTGCAGCTGTGGTAATTGACGTGTTAAATCAGCTATATGATCTGTCAGTTAATACTGAAAGCCTTATTGAACAGGCTGCGAAGATCGAGATAGAAATGCAAAGGCTTGCAGAAGATGTAAAATC
>MVQW01000275.1 GCA_002067265.1 Methanomethylovorans sp. PtaU1.Bin073
CTGAAAATGGAGTTGATCCATTAACTTTTACTTTCTCTTTTTTATACCCATATTCTGAAGTACCAGATAACCGTAAAGAATCATCACCCTCGCGATTATTACCTTCCTTTATTTTCTCCATTTTTTCCATCAGACTCTTACCTTTAGTCAGATTACGGAGATTAGAAACAATGGAATCTGCAAACTCACTTATGCCTGCCACCAAGTTCCCCGATACGCCAGCCATCTTTTCGCTGATACCTGCCTTTTTCTCTTGACTATTGGTATTAGCAATTGAAATAGGACCTGGAGGGAAAGGAGAGATAGCTCCTGAGGGGGAAAATGGATTTGGACCTTCAGGAACAAAACCTGCGCCAAACGGATTGGTCTGACCTGCAAACGGATCAGCAACCTGCGAAACCGGACCCTTAGCAAAAGGATCCACAGATGCGGAAAAAGGATCTACAGAAGGAGAGGTTGCAGGGAAGGGAGAACTGCCTGATAATGGAGAAGAGGCAGGTGCTATGCCAAATGGATTGCCAGCTGAAGAGAACGGATCCTTAGAAGAACTTGGCCCGGAAAATGGAGAATTGCCTGGGACATCAAAAGGCGATGGACCTACTGAGAAAGCAGGAGTTACACTACCTGACTGAGGCAAATCAAAGGGATTACCTGAGCCAGAATGTTCAGCAGGCGAAGTTGAAGGCATAGAGGCCTGATTTGACGAGAATGGAGAAAACTCAACCGAAGCAGGAGCTGTGTTTTGAGAAGGTGGAGTGATCCCACCTAAAACAGGAGTATTCGAGGTAAGAGGAGAAGAGATAGAGTGTTCAGCAGATGCCACAAATAAGGGCAAATTAGGCATCCCGGGTTCATCCAATTTTGGACCGGGAGTGGAGAATCCTGAAAGAAACGGAAGCGTAGCAGCATCATTTACAGAAGTTGTTGAACTACCGCCCTTTGTACCGTCATCTGGCAATGCGATTTCAAAAAGTGGCAGTTGTTTTTTCTTAGCTGTCTGAGCTTTGGACAGATTCTTTACATCAGGTGCAGTAACCTCCGGAGATGCTACCTCTGACGCCTGAGATAAGAATGGAGGTAAAGACTCTTTATTCCCACCTAGTACGAAAGGAGAAACGGGATCTTTTGATGGTTTCTGATTGGATTGAAGAGAATTAAGATCAGGCATTTCCATGGAAAATAAAGGAGGAGTTATATTGGAAGGCGGTTGATAGGGAGTATTCTCCTGAGGAAGAGGAGAAATACTTGTCTCCTGAATAACTGTTTCTGAGAAAGCTTTTTGAAAAAGGTCAGGAATGGGAGCTCCAGCTGCAAAAGGTGGTGCACCTGCAGCGGGGGTACTAGTATCACTACTTGAGTCTTGTTCTTTTTTCTGGCCTGGCTGTTCCCATGGTAATTTGCTCATAAAGTCCCAACTTCAAATAACAGTAAATTCAAAGTAATTAGAGTAAATTATACATGTATTTATATAAAACTTGCTGGTTGAAAATAAGCAGGATAAAATAATAACACTAAACAAACAAAAAACACCCAGCAAAAATGAAAATCAAGTAAATCCGAATTAGAAATTAGAAGCAGGCGCACATGAAAATTTGAGGGAATGGACGAGAGATAAAGGATGAAATTTGTGCTAGAAATTCATGTTGTTGTTACTCTGTGCGCCTATTCTGTGCATACGTTATCAAAATATATAAGGGTTTTGTAGTTGATCGTAAGTAAACTCGGATAGCAGAGAAAGGAAAAACTATTCTCATCATAATGATGAGTATGACAACTGTGCAAATGGAAATAACTTAAAAAATGAGAAAAATAGAATAAGTACACCAATACGACCTTTTATACAGTTGATAGTTTGAATACCTTTGCCCCAGATACAGAAGACGTTACCAGACCATCAATGTCCACTTTGCTTTCTTCAGCAAGCAGAGAATCATACTCAGCTCTTGTCTCGGGCTTTTCAGGCACAGCTGAACAGCATGTTACAGGTCTGATGGATACATCATAAGAGCCTATCTTCCTTGCAAGATCTATTATATCAGCCTTATCGAGTGCTATCAGTGGATGATAGAGAGGAATTGCAAGACCGTAAAGCTCAGCATACATATTTGCAGACGTCTGGGAAGCTACTTGACCTAGAGAAGAACCAGTTATGACCCCTGTAGCACCTTCAAGCTTCATTATTTCATAAGCAACCCTGTACATAGTCCTTTTACACAATACACAGGTTTTATTCCGGGAACACTGCTCCACAAAAGCCTTCAGAGAGCATCCATGAGGAATTTCATATATTTTTAATGGACGACCCGGAGCCCATTGCTGCAACACTTTTATACTATCCAGTGCACGCTGCCTGGTGGAATCATCCGCATATGGTTCATTGCTGCAGTATACAGGAATAATCTCAACTCCCCTCTTCATCATAAGCCAGGCAGCCACAGGAGAATCAATCCCACCTGATACCAGAGCAACCATTTTTCCCTGAGTTCCCAATGGAAGACCACCCACTCCTCTGGAGTTTTCCGTAAATACATACGCTTCTTTCTGGCGCACTTCTACAAATATCTCCTTATCAGGATTTTTAAGATCAACTTTTGGAGTTTTACCTTCTAAAAGCAAACGTTCCCATACAGCATCTCCGCATTTCACCCCTACATCCTGAGAAGAAAAAGTATGATTACCAGTCCTGCGAGCCCTTATGGCAAAAGAGTCGCCTTCATGGATAAATTCAGAACCAACATCAGCACATTTCTGGGATATTTCTTCAAGATTCGCATCAACTGCACTTGCAAATGATGCTGAGACAACACCAAAAACATCAGCTACAGCATTTGCAGCGTTTTCATCGGAAGTACGGATAAATATTCGGCCCCATTCCCTGCTCAATCCTGAATACTTAACACCACGCTGATCAAGCATAGCAGAGATATTACGCATAAGGATCTTTTCATAGTGGTTCCTGACACCCGGACTTTTCAGTGCCAGCTCCCCATATCTGACAATTACAATCTCTTTCATCATTTTACTGTTTCCTGATGAGTCTCATATAACTTACCCTTTAAAAAGAAAATGCTATAGAATTCAGAAGCTCAGTATTCAGCGCCTGATGACAAAGCTTGTAAACTCGCCTGAAGGTTGTTTCCATTCTACATCTAAGGAATCCACACGGGACAAAGGAGGACCTACACGGAGCCTTTGAACAAATGCGTCCACGAATTGCTTAGGTCCTTCGGCCAAAACCTGTACGCAGCCATCAGAGAGGTTACGCGCATAGCCCACAATACCTAGTTCTTGTGCAGTATTTTTAGTGAACTGACGGAAAAAAACTCCCTGTACCCTTCCACATACACGGACCTCGATAAGTACACGCCCGTCATCCATGAAAGGGTATTCAGGAACCATATTATATGAACTTTGGCCTCAAAGAGAGCATCTTTGCAAGAGGCAAGCCTCTGTATGGCAAGCCAGCGATCTCTGCCTGTATACGGGCATTCAGCTCTTCAAAGGACATTTCCACAGTCTTGGGGCGATTAGCCTGGGATTCGGCCCGTACAGTCACATTTAGTTTGCCAGTCTCGACTTCCTTATCTCCGATGACCACCACATAAGGCACCCATTCACGTCCTGCTTCACGTATGCGCTTGCCTACAGTATCCTCACGGTCATCAATATCCACACGGCAGTTCAACTTCTCAGACACTTGCTTTGCAAATTCTAAATGCTTCTCAGATACTGGAAGCACTCTTACCTGTGTTGGGGAAAGCCAGACAGGAAGCATCGGAACCTCTCCACTTTCAGCTCTCATGGCCTCTTTCTCCAGCAGGCCATAGATACAGCGCTCTATTGCGCCGCTTGGAGAGCAATGCAATATAGTCGGACGTTTCTCCTCGCCGGTGACATCGACATATTTGATGTCATATCTTTCAGCGTTCTCTACATCTATCTGCACTGTGGAAAGAGCACTTGCCTTTGCCAGAGCATCCACAAAGTTGAACTCGAATTTAAGGACGAAATAGAAGAACCTTGTATCCCACATCTCTACAAGTACCGGCTTGTTCACAGTACGGGCAAGGTTAGTGATGAAATCCTTATTCTCCTCATAGAAATCCCTTGTGAACCTAATGGCAACCTCGAAGTCGTCAACCTTGATACCGACCTGATCCAGAATGCGGATGCACATATTATACTGCTCGTCAAACTGGGAAACAGCCTGTTCCATATCATGACACAG
>MVQW01000276.1 GCA_002067265.1 Methanomethylovorans sp. PtaU1.Bin073
TTTGAAGGTATTCTTATAGGAGGTCCTTCTCCGACCAAGGAAGAGTTCGAATCAGGAGAGTTCCTGCATCATGAACTTCAGAAAAAGGTACTTGGTCTTTTCGATGTTGCATATACCGATGAATCCGGCCTTCCGGAACTGGTTAATGCAGCAAGTGAGAAACTTTCGGATATCGATCTTATTGCAGAAAAAAAGCTCATTCAGCGTTTTTTCACAGAATTAGTATCAGATTCTGGCAAAGCAGCTTATGGAGAAGAATCTGTAAGAGGGAATCTTCATATTGGTGCAGTGGAAGTCCTTCTGATATCTGAGGATCTCAGAGCAGAAAGAATAACAGTACGATGTCCAAATGGAGACCATGAGGCAAAGCTTACAAAAGCCTTCAAACCCGGAGAGGACAATTTTGCCCCAGGGCCTTGTCCAGTTTGTGGTTACTCCATGGAAGTTGTAGAAAAAGTGGATATTGTAGACGAACTTTCTGAAATGGCTGATCAGATGAACACCCAGGTAGAATTCATTTCAACTGATTTTGATGAAGGTTCACAACTTATGAACGCTTTTGGCGGTCTGGTTGCTATATTGAGGTTCAGCACGGGTATGTAAAACGGGTGATATAATGTATCTGGATTTCAGAAAACAGGTTGAAACATTATTAAATGAGACTATTTCCCAGCTTGGGATTGAAGCTGCAGACCTTGATCTTGAGCCATCAAAGCATGCAGATCTTGCTTCAAAAGTTGCTTTCAGGATCGCATCCAGGGAAAAGAAGAATCCCAAAGAGTTAGCAGAAACAATAGTTAAAACTGCTAATGTGGAGAAGTTTCCTCTGATAGGCGAAATGAAGGCTATGGGTCCCTATATTAATATTAACACTTCCAGAAACTATATTGAAGAAACTTTTTCAAGGATAAGGTCTGAAGGCACGTCATTTGGAGGAGGTTTCTGTGAAGGTAAGATCCTTCTTGAACATACTTCTGCAAATCCAAATGGGCCATTACATGTGGGTCATATCAGAAACTCAGTCATTGGTGACACTCTGGTGCGCATTCTCAGAAAAGCCGGTTACAATGTTGAGACCCAGTACTATGTAAATGACATGGGTCGTCAGATAGCTATTGTTTCCTGGGCTCTTTCTCATTTTGATTTTGATACATCAAAAAAATCAGACCACTCTATAGCAGATGTTTATATTAAGGCCAATGCTAAGCTTGGGGAAGAACCTGAAAAAGTAGCAGAGATCGACAGACTTATGCAGCTTGTGGAAAAAGGGGATGATGCTACAATAAAAAGCTTCAGTGAAGCTGTCTATCTTGCACTCGATGGTATAAAAGAAACTCTTTTGCGCATGAACATATACCATGATAGTTTCCCTTACGAATCCACTTTTGTAAGGTCAGGTGCTGTTACAAGAATAATTGAGGAGATTAAAGCTACAGGTCGTACGAAGGTCGATGATGGTGCCCTTATGTTGGATCTGGAGGATTACGGTTTTGAGAAGAAACTGGTGGTACAGCGATCAGATGGAACATCTCTGTACACTACTAGAGATCTGGCATACCATGAGTGGAAAGGTGAAAGAGCTGATCGCATGATCGATATTCTGGGAGCTGACCACAAGCTTATTTCAGGTCAGTTAAAGGCAACTCTGAATCTTCTGGGAAAACCTGAACCTGAAGTTGTAATATTTGAGTTTGTTTCTTTGCCTGAAGGCTCTATGAGCACCAGAAGAGGCAAGTTCATTTCCGCAGATGAATTATTGGACCAGGTGGAAGAACAGGCTTTTGTGGAAGTTGATATGCGAAGGCCAGATATGCCTGAGGATTTCAAACAAAAAGTAGCCAGAATGGTCGGCATTGGTGCTGTCAGATATGATGTTATCAGAGTTTCACCGGAGAAATCTACGGTTTTCAACTGGAAAGAGGCTCTTGATTTTGAGAAACAAGGTGCTCCATTTATCCAGTATTCACATGCCAGAGCATGCAGTATACTGAAGAAAGCTCAGGAAGAAGGAGTCTGGAACGAGGCTTTTGAAATGGATCCTTCACTACTTGTGGAGGATACTGAAGTGGACTTGATCAAGAAAATGGCTGCTTTTGACAGCATTATAGAGCAGTGTGCAAGGGAGTTAAAACCACATACATTAGCTATCTACTCAAGAGAGCTTGCAGAAGCTTTCAACCAGTTCTACCGCTTCGTACCCGTAATTAGCATCGATGACGAAAAACTGAGAGCTACAAGGCTTGGACTTGTGGACTGTGCACGCATCACGTTGGCAATTTCATTAGAGACCCTGGGCATAGATGCTCCAGAGTCTATGTGAAATTTTTACAGTGCATAGGACACACTGTTTTCTTTCAGGCTTTCCAGTGTAAAATTGAAAAGCAGCAGCAGATTTCCCTCAAGGAAAAAAATAGTGCTGTTGCTGCGATCCTTTTTTGATGCAAATAGTACAGTGAATTCCAAGTCTCTTTCTGCTGCCATTTTCACATTGAGATAAGGATTTTCAGATACAGCAGTCTCTCCCCACACAATTTTTTCAAGATTTATTATATCAAGATACTTCTCTGTCCAGTTCATGAGGGCATCAGTATACTTTTCTGAGAATCCCATGTTGTTAATTAAACAAGAGGCGTGTTCTTTGTTATCCATACATATTGTAGCAGAGCATGCCACATTATCACCCCTGATCCGATGGATAATTCCCTACCATCTTATCTGGCCTGATACTATTTATATTTATTATATTATTTATATTTATAGAGTATTTTTATCTGGTACGCACTAGGTATTTCAAATTTTACTGATCAATCCGTAAACTATTTAATTTAGAATCTCTCAAACTTGAGTAAGGGTATCTTTATTTCAAGGGTTTTGATTCATATCTTGAAATATGAGGGAGGGGGACAATATGTCATCATTTGTAAAAATACAGGAGCAGGAATGGAAGAAAATCCTAACCCCACAGCAATACTATGTTCTTCGGGAAAAGGGAACTGAACCTGCTTTTACTGGAAAATATTACCAAAATAAAAAGAAAGGTATCTATCTATGTGCCGCTTGTGGACAGGAACTGTTTAATTCAAATACAAAGTTTGACTCTGGTACTGGCTGGCCAAGTTTCTGGGCTCCAATATCTGAGGATAAAGTGGTCAGAAAAACCGATAATAGTTATGCAATGCAGAGGACAGAAGTACTTTGCAGCAGGTGTGGAAGCCATCTTGGGCATGTTTTTGATGATGGACCTGCACCTACAGGTGAAAGATTCTGTATGAATTCGATCTCATTGGATTTCGAGGAAGAGACATGATATCAGAATGCTTTCTACTTCCGGGAGAGAATATGGAAAACGATTACATAAGATTCCACGCTCACAAAGGTCATGCTAACAATATAACTTTCCTGAATGCTGGAAGAAAGGCTTTGTCTTCTGGTATGGATGGATTCATGAAACTCTGGTCGGTGCCTTCTTGGGAATTGATAAAAGAGTTCAAAGGTCATACTAAAAGTGTGAACAGTATTTCATTTTTCCGTAATCTGAATATCATTGCTACAGGCTCATCCGATCATACTATCAGGCTTTGGTCTTATCCTGCCTGTCTTCCTCTGGAAGTTCTCGCAGGACATAGCAATGTTGTGTCATCTGTATGTATTTCCCCAGATGGAAAATTGCTTGCTTCGGGTTCTTATGATGGAACCATAAGATTATGGGCGTTGAAAGATGGTAAAGAATTTTTAGTTTTGGAAGGAAGTCCGGATGCTATTTCATGTGTTCTTTTTACTCCCGATGGCAAACAAGTACTAAGTGGTGGTGTAGGTGGAGATATATATGTCTGGTCTTCATCTGATGGTAGACTTGAACAGAAATTAAGAGGCCATGATGTTGCCTTGATGTCCATGGTAGTGACTCCTGACAGAAAGCATCTTATTAGTTCAGGATATGAGCGAAAGCTGCGCATCTGGTCATTGAAAGACCTTAAAGAAGAGCGTTCTATAGAACTTGATGGCACAGGTCATTTCCCTCTTGCAGTTTCTTCCAATGGAAAAACATTTGCTGTAGGCATGGATTATGACATTGTTCTCTATGATTTTGATTCTGGAAAAAGTGTATCAAATATACCTCTTATGGTCAAAGGCGTATACAGTATGGCTTTTTCACCCAATGGGCGTTATCTAGTTGCTGCAACAGCAGATGGTCGGCTGAACATGTGGGACTTGGAAAAATGAGACATGTTCAAGATATATTATATTCTTTTTCAGGATACTACTATTTTAGTAAAATAATACATATATATCTATATATGTTAAATTGCAATTTATAAATTAATATGCAATCAGGATATTTTTTGACTAATTATTTTCTTGGATATATCGTAGTTGTTAATATCATATCATTCAGCCTTATGGGTTTGGATAAAAAGAAAGCTACCCGTAAAAAACATAGAATACCTGAAAAACATCTATTCATATGGGCAATTGTAGGTGGAAGTTTAGGGGGTGTTTTAGGAATGAAGATCTTCCAGCATAAAACGAAGCACCCTCAATTTAAATATGGTTTTCCCTTTATCCTGCTGACCCATTTAATACTAGTTGTGTTATGGTCAGGGATTTTACCTTTACCTTGAAAGATGGAAGAGGGGTTTTTAGAAACCTAATCTTTCCATTTCTTTTAGTATCTTGGGGCTGAAATCAGTGAAGTGCTGTATCCCTCCAGTCCATGCTGCTATCATCATGGCATCTTTTATTTCCTGTGAAGTCGCCTCGAATTTCTTAAGCTTCTCTAGGATCTTGAGTGCACTTTCTATGTTGAGTTTGGAGCATGCAATAGTAAAGACTAAAAGGTGTTTTTGCTTCATAGTAAGTCCATTTTCTCTCTCCTTCCATACGGCTTTATAGTAACCTGCAAGAGCTTCCCCAAACTCTTTGTCTATCTGAGTTGCATAGATCACAGATCTTGGTCCGAATCCCTTAACATCCTTTGCCTCTTGTATTTCTTTGCTCATAGTCATCATTAAAGATTCAGTGGGAAACGATTTAATTTTATGCATCTAGGTATATGAATATGGTCGAGGCAGTCAAGGAGAAGGG
>MVQW01000277.1 GCA_002067265.1 Methanomethylovorans sp. PtaU1.Bin073
ACAAAATTATGGATCGTTGATTTTATCGCAGTCAGTGATGAGTGTACACAGTGTGGGATCTGTGCAGAGAAGTGTCCTGTTGATGCTGTTGATGCAGAAAATTCCCGTTTGATAGATACGGAAAAATGCATTACCTGCTGTGCGTGTATCAAAAACTGCCCGCAAAGTGCCAGATCGATGAAACCCGGGCTGGTCAAAGACGCATCAGTGCGTCTCCATACTCTCTATAGCCAGCGAAAGGAGCCTGAGTGTTTTATCTGATGAATAAGTTATTGAATAAATATGCTTTAGATGAAGTGGAATTATGGGAATAGCCGATAGAAGACTACGAGAAAAGGAACAGAGGAAGACCGAGATTATCGAGGCAGCCGAAAGTCTCTTTTTTTCCCGAAGTTATGAAGATGTCTCCATGGATGAGATAGCCCGTGAGGTCGAACTCAATAAGGCTACCATTTACCTATATTTTAAAAATAAAGAGACACTTTTCGCAACCATTGTACTGCGTGGCATAGAGATCCTTAAAGAAAAATATATGGAATGCATGGAGAAACAAGTGCCTGGTATTGCCAAGGTAGCCCTGATGGGTCAGGCCTATTACCAGTTTTCACAAGAATACCCCGATTATCTTCGAATGATCCATTTTTACGGTTCTGAGCGTTTTTCCAAAGAGAATCCGTGTACCGCAGAGATCGGTAAGGGATATGGTACTTGCCGTCTGATCCTGCGGGATGCGATCCAGGAGGGCATCGATGACGGTACGATCCGGGCAGATATCGATCCATTTCTGACCTCTATGTACCTTATGATTTCTTTTATGAGTATCTTGTCAATGGAAAATAAATGGAAACTCGTGATCGAGGCGGAGGGATTCAGCTACGAGCAATTTGCCAGTGAGTTTTTCCGGTTCATCACTCCTGCTATCTCTTCCGGTGAGAAATCTCACAGCGTGGACGTCAAGGATCTCGCATCATTTGGATTCTTTTTAACCAAGTCTGTGGCAAGCGTGAAGAAAAAGGGAAAATGATCCTCTTTTTTCTTATCGCTGGCTACAGCCACATATAACTACAAATGCACTTGAAGTTTAGACAATTCTTTAATATGTGTAGCTCCTTCTATAACATGCAATAACCGGCCATAACAAGACAGACTCACCGGTTAACAATGCATCGAACAAGGAGAATGTGAAAATGTCACAGGAAAATAAAAACGATAAATCCAATTTAGCTATCATTGCATTATCAGTTGTCCTGGTGGTGATGTCGTTAACGATATACACCATCTCGCAGAGTGGGTCGGAACAGAATACGGCAGACACAATAACCATGAGCGGGTACGCCGAAGAGAAAGTCGTTCCTGACACAGCCACCTTAAGCATAGGTGTCGTGGTCCAGGCTGACACCGCAAAGGACGCATCCGATCAGAACGCAGCCATTATGAGTGCTGTTGTCGCAGAACTCAAGGCACTGGGTCTGGAGGACAAAGAAATGCAGACATCCTATGTATCTGTGTACCCGGTCTACAACTATGACAAGGAGCAGACCATCACCGGTTACTCCGCATCCAACAGTGTGCAGGTCACAACCACAAAGATCGGCAACCTGAGCGACATCATCGACAGGTCAACGGCCGCAGGGGCCAATCAGATCGGAAGCATCTCCTTCTCAGTATCTGATGACAGGCAGGAACAGCTCCGTGAAGACCTCATGAAACAAGCCGTAGACGATGCATCATCAAAGGCCAATGGCCTCGCCAACAGCCTGGGTCTTAAGGTCACGGGTGTGCAGACAGCATCCATATCCGATGGAAATTCAAGGGTCTACTACACAGCGGCAGAAACAGCAATGGACGCAGCAGCAGGATCGGTTTCCACACCAATTGAGCCGGGCGAGTCCACAGTTTCAATGTCAGTACAGGTCACGTACTACATTGGATAAGATGTCGATTATTAACCAACCGCCATCCAAACCCAAACCACTGGCAGCAGCCGGTGGTCTTTTTTTCTAATCATATTTGCTTATCCCATTTAGGCTGCACTTTTCTTAGGATACAGCATTCTACCACGGCTCTATGTGATAGAGTCAGCAATAAATCAAAAAGTCAGCAATAAATCAAAATTGATTCTTTTTCAGATGATCGATTTGATAGTATATGTAGTGGATCAATGCTTCGAACTCATTAATTTCAGATAGATAATTCTCATACGTATGGAGTTTAGTTTTTTGTTCCTGAGTAATGGCATTTTCCCTATATTCTTCTATAAGGGGATTTATTTTCTTTTTTGCAATGTCCAATTCAGTTGCAAATCCATTCCTGATTTGGGTGGCAAAAGCATCTAACAGATTTTTTTCCATATACAGATATGTCTTGCGAGACCCTGGTTTGTATATCCTTTTTATGCTCCAAAATTGTTCGATATGCTTGATCTTAAGGCTGATGGAAGCAAGACTATATCCGGTTCTTTGTGCTAATTCCTCCATGCTTATTTCATTTGATTCAAAGTTAAGTATCGATAGAATCAGTGCAGTGATATCATCGACTCCATAGCCCTTAAAGATCTCCTGACCGATGTCGATTATTTTCTGTTCAATATCATTCATTTTTCTCACTATTGACCAGTGTATTTCTATCAAAGGAAATAGACAATCAGGGTGATACTAGTTTTAATCCGCTAATACCAACAACAATCAGTCCAATGAAGAATATGCGTGTTATATTCATAGACTCATTGAAAAGGTACACTCCCAATATTGTCGTCCCAATAATACCAATACCTGTCCAAACCGCATAAGCTGTGCCAACAGGCAATGTTCTCAAAGCTCTTTCCAATAGATACATGCTTAAAATTAAAGTAATGACTGTAAATACCATTGGATAGAATCTTGTCAATCCGTCACTGTATTTCAAGCCTATAGCCCAAGCTGTTTCAAATAATCCTGCAATTATTAAAAATATCCATTCCATCTTATTCCTTTCATAGCTTTTAATAATTAGTAAAAGCTGTTGATGTCAAATTTGCATTTATACTTTTTGAAACAACATTTTGGTTAGGGTACGAACTTGAGTAGTGTCCCCATTTTACTGTAAATTTGCACTCAATAAGCATTTAAGGGAAAGATTGGAGATGTAGAAAGCCACTTCAGACCGTTTATCGCGATGAATGTTCTCTTCAATTACATCTCACTATCATCCATGCCTAACGTTCTTATAAGGTCTAGCATAGAATTAAGAATATGATAGCCCTTTAAACTGATTTGATATTCACCTCGTTCTTCACGTTGGCGTATCAATCCTTTGTCCTGCAATTTATCCAGATGGAAAAGAAGATTTCCAGCGCGGAGTTTTGTGATTTTTGAAAGTTCAGTAAATGATTTCCCTTCATCATACAATGTCTTTAAAATTAATACTCTTACAGCACTACTCAACGGATCTCCTATAAGGTCTGACACTTGTTCTTCACGAAGGTCCTGAATCTGTAAAGGTCTAATGATCTCATTTTGATAAAAGCCCATCTTCTGCAACATCTCAATCTGCTGATCGAAGTAGGCTTCCACGTGTTTGAAGCATTGGGAACATTTGTCATATTCTGCGGCTTCATTCTTCATTTTGTCAAAATTACTTCTTATAACTGCAATGTTTTTTTCAGATAGCTGACCATTTCTGGCATACTCGGTCAACTCTGCGAAAAAATTAACAAAAACTGTCTTGCATTGCATCCACATCGGGCAGTTCTTCCCTTCGTTTCCACTGAGATTTAAAGCACTGTCCAAAGATCCGTTAATAAGTGTTACAGCACACTGATTTCTGAAATCGTTAAATAGCGAATTGGTCTTATTCATGGTAACTTCGCTTCTGAAACGATTAAGTTCAGAACGAAGGGCAGTAATTTCCCCTTGCAACAAGGAAACATTTTCTAATGTCGATTTTAAATTGGTCATGATGATACACATCAAATTGATCTTTTGTGTTAGAAATGTATATCAGAAGATGCTGTTGTCTACTTTTATAACAAAATAGTATATTAAGATGCACGTATTAATAGTCTTTGGTGATAACTCATGGAGTTAGAAGATATCAACAATTACGTACAGAATGCCAGTATGGAAGAACTCAAAGCCCTCGGTTTCCTCGGTCAATGGATGATGGAAAACAAACCGAAATACTGCATATGCACATGTAAGTGTGACTCAAAATGTGAGCTTGTGAAAGCCCTGGGTGGAGCTTTCCAGACAGCAGGTCAGAGATTGCAGAGTCAGTAAGTAGAATCCATCCGGATTCTGCTTTCTCTTTTTCTGTGATTCGTGTGAATCTAGTAATCAATAACATGAGGATATAAAAAATGACAGAACAAAAAAAGTCTCCAGTATTCTGTGAAAAATATTGCATCATATGCAAAGGGGCACGTGCTGGGAACAGCATTTGTAAATCACTGCAGAACCTCGAGTTGAAGTTAACAGGCCCCAATGGTTGCCCGTGGGGTAAGGCAAGAACTGAATATTACGGTGTCACACCTGATAAACCAATTCCAAAGTAAATATTCAAAAGTAAAGTAAGAGGATACCCATAACGTCAGTTGAAGATACTTAAACATAAAGGAATTTTTTCGAATAGTGAAGGTTATCCTAAAAGCATGGAAAAATCGAAGAAATGAAAGAAAAACAAAAATTAGGAGGAAAATGTCATTTGAAATTTATGGTGACGTAAAAAACAGAGGAGGAATTAGAACCTTCTGTTGCATGATTTATTAACCCATGCCCCTGCAAAATAGAACACCACGAAACTTACAACTAATCCGATAATGTATCCATAAACAGATTCAAGTATTACTGTAAAATA
>MVQW01000278.1 GCA_002067265.1 Methanomethylovorans sp. PtaU1.Bin073
TCTTGAAACATATGGTGGTAAAGTATGCTAAATACTGAATTGGAACGTTTTATCCAGGAAGATCTTGGTCCATATGACCTTTCATGCGCTCTTGTTCCAGATAAAGAAGTGGAAGCTATAATCTTCCCTAAGGAAGAATGTACCCTGGCAGGTATTGATGTTGCAATGTCTATTTTCAAATATTTTGGTCTGCAAGCAGCAACATCGCACCACGATGGTGATCATATCCCGGCAGGAGAGATTCTTTTTTCTATCAGGGGTAGTTCTGTCGCTATGCTAAGAGCAGAGCGTCTGTCTCTTAATTTTCTAGGCCATCTGAGTGGTATTGCCACTATGACCAATAAATGTGTACAAATCGTACGGGCCTTCTCAGATGCAAGAGTAGCCTGCACTCGTAAGACAATACCTGGTATGCGTAGTCTTGAAAAGATGGCTGTAGTGGCAGGTGGAGGTGATACTCACAGGTTCAGCCTTTCAGACTGCATCATGCTTAAAGACAACCACATTAAGCTAATGGGATTTGAAGCAGCCATAAAGGAGGCCAAAAAAAGAGCAAGTTTTACTCAGAAGATAGAGGTAGAAGTTGAAACCTTGGAAGAAGCTCTGTTAGTGGCTGGTTTGGAAGTGGATATTATAATGCTCGACAACATGAGTCCGGGCGAAGTCTTGAGAACAGTGCAAGCACTTAAAAAATCAGGTTTAAAAGAACATGTGGTCATAGAAGTATCAGGCAATATTAACCTCGGAAATCTCGAAGAATATGCTAAGACAGGTGTTGACGTTATTTCCATGGGTTCACTTATCCATGCTGCAAGATGGATCGATGTTAGTATGGAGTTCTTAGTATAGTGGCATTTCTATTTGTGATAGCAGATTATTTGAGTATGAAAAAGGTTGATGTCTGACATGGAATATACATCCGGTAATATTGGTAGAGTCTTCTTTCTACGAGTTGATCATGGTGAAGACTTGATAGAGGCTTTACAAACCATTTCGAGGAAAGAGAACATCAAGTCTGCTTTTTTCTTCCTGCTCGGTGCGATTGAGCAGGCAGAGATTGTGGCAGGTCCCAGAGAAGCTTGTGTACCTCCTGTTCCCATGTGGGCCAAAATTGACACTCCTCATGAAATAATAGGTATTGGTAATATTTTCTATGAAAACAATAGTCCAAAAATACATCTTCACTGTAGCATAGGCAGGGATGAAATTGCCAAAACAGGTTGCTTGAGAAATCCAAGTAAAGTATTCATGGTTAATGAAGTGTGCATTCTGGAAATCTCTGGAATGAATGCAGAAAGAATAAATGACAGTGAGAAGGGATATTCACCGGTCATTTTTGGATGATAAAGCAGTTGGCAAAGTGAGGTTATTTAATGCCTTGCTCTCAGAGCTTTTTCAGATCCTTTAAATGCCTGAGAGTTTCTTCCATTTCTTTGTTTCTCTGTCGGATCTCTTCTTCAAAAGTCTCTATTATATCTCTGAGCGGGACGATCAGTTTGTAGTACTTGACAGGTCTGCCTTTATCTGAGTTCTTTTTCTCATTGCGTTCTTCTATCCAGCCTCTTTCCCGTAAGGGCCTCATAGCAATGCTTACTTCAGGTTGGCGCATTCCAGATGCTTGTTCAATATCATGGGATGTGATCTCTTTCCCGCAGGAAAGGCATGCGATAGAAATAGCTTCTGTTCTGCTGACTCCAAGATTCTGTAATAATTCGATAATCTGTTTGCTTTGCTCGTCCAGGATCTCAGCATTTTCTTTTTGCATGAAGTATAATATACTCTTTATATTTATATAATTTATCCTGATTCTCTTTTTTATTTTTTCGATCAAAAAGAAACGCTAACAATATATAGACTAATCGCCTTTTAAGGGGTAGAACATGGAGGTGGAACTGGATGGTTTACATTGCTGATGAACGTAAATTTAAGATAGAAAAAGTGCATGCTAGAGAGATCCTTGATTCAAGGGGAAATCCGACAGTTGAAGTGGATGTTTATACTGGTTGCGGCTTTGGGCGTGCCAGTGTTCCCTCGGGTGCTTCCACCGGTACCCACGAGGCTATTGAGCTGAGGGACAAAGAGGCAGACCGTTACAGAGGAAAAGGTGTTCTTGATGCAGTGGACAACGTGAATACCACTCTTGAAGGCGACCTTGTAGGAATGGATGTCCGACACCAGCGCGGAATAGATGCTCTTATGATCGCCATGGACGGCACTGACAACAAGATGACATTGGGTGCCAATGCTATTCTGGGTGTTTCGATGGCAGTTGCAAAAGCAGCTGCAGATTCTCTTAATATCCCGTTATACAGATACCTTGGAGGTACGAATGCACATACCCTTCCCGTCCCCACGATGAACGTCATCAACGGTGGTAAACATGCGGGTAATGATCTTGCTATTCAGGAATTCATGATCCAGCCCAAGGGTTCTGATACTTATGCTGAAGCTCTTCGGATGGGGGCTGAGACTTATCATGCGCTAGGTAAGATACTTGAAGACAAATATGGCGCTTCAGCAACTAATGTTGGTTTTGAAGGCGGATATGCTCCACCATTGGCTATCACAACAGATGCCCTCGATGCCTTGATGAGTGCAATAGAAGAGGCAGGTTATACGGAATCAGATATTACAATAGGTCTTGATGCTGCAGCATCTGAGTTCTTTGATGGCGAAGCATATTCTATTGATGGCAAGTTATTGGATGCAGGGGAACTCACTGATTTCTATCTCGAGTTAATTGATAGTTATCCGATAATGTCCATCGAAGATCCATTCCATGAGGAAGCATTCGAAGACTTTGCGAATTTCACTGCCGAGGCTTGGGATACCATTATAGTTGGTGATGATCTGTTTGTAACTAACACCAACCGCCTTGCAAGAGGTATTGAGATGGGTGCTGCTAATGCCCTGCTTTTAAAAGTGAATCAGATAGGTACGATCTCTGAAGCGTTTGACGCTGCAGCTCTTGCAAATCGTAATGGATATGCTGTAATTGTCAGTCATCGCTCTGCTGAGACAGAAGATACTACTATCTCTGATATTTCTGTGGCAATAGGTGCCGATCTGATAAAGACAGGTGCTCCGGCACGCAGTGAGCGTACTGCAAAATACAATCAGTTGCTTAGGATTGAAGAAGACCTTGGGGATATTGCAAGATACTTGCAACTCTAATCTCTTCTTATAATTTCTTTTGAATTTGCTTTTCTACTTTCTTTGAGGGATGGAGTATTGATCGAACCAACACAACTTCTATATTTCATTGCCGCTTCTGTTGCTCTAACTTTGCTCCCCGGTCCTGATATTCTATTTGTCCTCTCAATTAGTATCTCTCAGGGAAAAAAGGCTGGAATAGCCACTGCATCAGGTCTGTGTACGGGATTGCTGTTCCACACAACTGCTGCAGCATTGGGTATATCTGCTATTGTTTATAAATCAGCCCTTGCATTTACAATAGTAAAATATGCAGGTGCCCTTTATCTGATCTAT
>MVQW01000279.1 GCA_002067265.1 Methanomethylovorans sp. PtaU1.Bin073
TCAACCAGTCCTTCAAGCTGGAATACCGTTTTCATTTTGCTTCCAATACTTCCTTTGTCCGCAAAACGGTCGGTATACTCTCTGATATCCGCAAACTCGGTAACTTTCCCTTCATTCTTGTTCAGCACAAGCAGGATAAGTCTATATTGGATGTCTCCTGGGCCTTGATTGATACCAAGCGATTGGTAGAAATCAGCAACTTTCTGTTCCATTTCTACATCTATTTCAAAGGCCATTTTCATCCTCCTCTTCTTCCTCGTTTTCATAGTTCTCATTGTGAGATCCTTTTATTCCGAGTGTTCTTTGCAATGTTGATGGGGGGAAGTAAGCGAGGAATGCCAGAACTGTTCCAATAAGAACAAAGATTCTTGCTGCCATCTGCATGGCATCCACGTCGGTTATCATATCCGTCAGCATAAAGTCAAAGACAAAGGATATGGCTACTAGTGGAAGTGCGGTCCTATATCTTAGATGACGCGGCATACGTTGAAGGAATATCAGCATCATCATTCCCAGTATCATTGCTGTAGGGATTACAAAAAGTCCAACTAAGTATATGTTAATAGCAATATTACTGTTGATCCTGAACATTGAGGAGTATTCGGTCATAATAGGTCCAATGACTCCATTAGAGTAAAGGAACGCCAGGTATGTTGCCCCAAAAAGTGTGAACAAGAACGAGATATATCCACTAATTTTCTGGTTGCCTGTTATTACATATAGTATAAAGAATACAAGCGGAACAGTGACCATTGAAAATGGTACTGCTGCAAGGTTATACATTATCAGGTCAAGGGATGGATGATCTGTGGCTGCTGCTATCATACGGATAGTAGTTGGCAGGTATGTTAAGGCTACCAGTGACCAGAGAATCACCAGGGCCCATAGAGCAGGCTTACTTTTCTCATTATGTTTGTCTTCACTGCTTGCAAGTACCCATGCAAAAGCGAATGAAGAGACAGTTATTGCAAAACATATCGTTGCATTGAGTATTAATCCTGCTGTCATTTACATCCCCAGTTAAGCAAACAATTATATTTTATACTTTATATATATTTGTTACGCAAGAAGTAATTTGAAGTTTTTAGTTTGATATTACCAACCACATATTATATATACTATTATTTTTATATAAAATCTCTACCAAATAATCTTATTAGAGGATTGTAGATGAAAGCAAATAAAATACTCTTTATGAAGAAAGATACCAATGCTCAGGTGGGTATTGGTACACTGATCATCTTCATTGCAATGGTACTCGTTGCAGCCGTGGCAGCAGCAGTGCTCATTCAGACATCAGGTACACTGCAGCAGAAAGCTCAGTCTACTGGTAAACAGGCAACACAGGAAGTATCTTCCAACCTTATCGTTAAGAACATTGAAGGAGTACGTGCCAAGAACAGTGCTGTTGATCTGTCATCAACTATTGATCTTTTAAGGCTGAAAGTTGGTCTGAACGTAGGAAGTGCCTCAGTAGATGTAAATCAGGTAGTTATCTCTATAACTGACGGTACTACTGCAAATAACCTTGTGTATGCAGGCAATCAAAAATCCTATTCAACTGTTGGTAACTCAGATGGAGCAATGGATAGTTTCGACTCGAGTGCAGCCTCGAACCTTCAGAGATTACTTGTAAATCAGACTACTGCAAGCAGTACTTTTAACAATTCTGATCACTATTTCACAGTAGATAAGATTCGTGATGAAGACGCCTCTTTCTCACAGTCCAATCCTGTGATGAACACTGGTGATCTTATCAACGTATATATTGCTACAACTTCAGCAAGTGCGGCTTCAGCTGCCTATGATTACGTAAGTACCACCAGCACTGCAGCTCTTAAAAAATCCGGCCTTAACCTGGTGCCAAGGACTGTTGTCAATATCATCCTGACTCCTGAGTCTGGTGTAGTGACAAACGCTGATTTCGTGACACCTTCTTCATATGGTGTAAAGGAAACAGTACAGCTGTACCCATAATAAGGCTATGAGCAAAAGAGGCAACATTATGCCCGGAGTAAAATCCTCTTTAAGAGCTAATACCAATGCCCAAATAGGCATTGGTACTCTTATAATTTTCATAGCTATGGTATTAATAGCAGCAGTTGCTGCCTCAGTGCTCATCCAAACCTCTGGTGTGTTGCAGCAAAAGGCACAAGCTACCGGAAAGCAGGCTACCCAAGAGGTTTCATCTAATCTTGTCGTCAAAAGCATAGAAGGAATAAGGGCCAAGAACAGTTCAACTTCTATGGCGCAGAATATCTCTCTCTTGAAGATCAAAGTAGGTCTCAATGTTGGCAGTTCTCCAGTTGATCTTGATCAGTTAGTAATTTCCATCTCTGATGGTGCTCACAATAATGATCTTGTATATGCTAACAACGAAAAATCCTACGGTGCTGCAATGAGTGATTTTTCAAGCAGTGCAAGTGCAGATACTAATCTTGAAAAGCTTCTTACTTCTACTCAGGCATCTCCTGGTGATAATGCAAAATACTTTTTCACAGCATCCAAAATACGTGATGAGGATGTGTCTTTCACTCAAGGGTCACCAATCATGAACACAGGAGATCTTGTAACTATCTATGTATCAACTGTCTCCGATAAAGACCTTGGGTACACAATTATTGGTCCTATAACCACCAGTGGTTCTCAGAAAGACTCATCATTGGATATTGAACCAAGAAAAAGTCTAACTCTTGTCTTTACTCCAGAAGCTGGAATCGTAACAACTGTAGATTTCGTCACTCCTTCTTCCTACGGGACTAAGGAAACCATACAATTATATCCATAAAATAATATTACTCTTTTTATGAGGAGGTATTCATATCCTTAAGGGCTTAATTTTTTTGATTTCATTTTTTCTTTTAGTTTCTCAGGTAATGGCAGCAGCTGTCTATGAGAATGATGTGCAACTTCAGAAGGACAGTCTCAGACTAACTATCCTTGAGACTTATAATTTAACAGATGCTACAGAATTTAGGCAATCTTTGGACGCTGACAATAATTCCATTGTAACAGAGCTTGAGATTTCTTCTTTCAAAAAGTCTTATCTCGCATCACGAAGTCCTCAGTTCCTGGACTATGTAAAGGTGGATGAGGGAAATATCACTTTGTATATTGATTCCGTTTCTATGGACCTTTATAATGCTACAGGGAATGTCACACAAGCTCCTCTTTATGTGAACACGACTATCAATTACGGACTTACTCCTAATCTCGGAGCAGGTGAACACTCTTTGTGGGTTATAGGCCATCCTCTGATTCAAAGGATGCGTATAAGTTTACCTGAAGATACAATACTGATTTCCAATGATGGTCTGGAAAATGTCACAACCATGAAGTCATTAAGGGATGATTCATTAGAGCTGGAAGGTCAGAGTGGCATACGTAACTTTATGGTGGGTAACAGGTCCACATTTGAATATGCTGCAAGCGTAGAGTTCCGGGAGCGGAAATTCTATGAACATAACTATGTTCTTCCTCTTCTTCTGGGAATGGAACTAGTATTGATAGTATTTGCAATATATGCAAAAAGAAAGCGTTAAATATTATACTACTCTTATTATAATAAGAGTTCAATGAAACGCTTTAACTTATTTATTGTATTGTTCATTTTAGCTCTCTCTGTATATGTGAGCGGCTGTTCCAGCCAGGAACCTGCGGGAGCGGTTAATGAAACTATAAT
>MVQW01000280.1 GCA_002067265.1 Methanomethylovorans sp. PtaU1.Bin073
TGCATAGGAGCCACTGTGGGAGGAACTGAGAACTACCTGAAGATACTCAAAAGTGTAAGCGATGCTGGCACGTATCTATTTACACCCATGTATAGTAAAGGCTGGAGAGAACTACTTGATATAAACAGCAGGTTACATGGCGATCCAGATAAAGCACTGAAAATGATGAAAATGACCCATGAGATGGTCGGATACAAACGGGTTGCAAAGATCAACACGGGCCTTACATATACTGAGAACTTTGATGACGCTATAAAGGAGTTTGCGGAAATATTTGATTTTGAAATATTGGAATTTGATAATGGTAACCAGAAGATCTTTGAAGACTGTTATTTAAAAATGAAGACCGAGATCAAAGCATAGATAGCAAAAAATAAGAAAACATCAATAACGATTTCTAAATAGCAATCATTTCACGTAATTTATTGACACGCTCATTTCAAGAAACTGACCGTATTGATTGGATGCTGCAGAAAATAACTTCTTTTCTGCTTCAGTGAATTCAATGAAAGGATGTGGATTGATAATTATATGATTATTTTTGAAAGTGCGTCGCCATGTTCCAACTATATGACCATCCTTTACAATTGTCGAACTGAACATCCCATTGTTGCCAGGCACGATATGTCGTGAATATTGACCATCAAGAACCGCACTTCTATCTTTATATCCCAGCATATACTCATCAAAGCCGGGCAACAGATACATTCTTTGTATTGTTTTGGATATCCCTGACGCTTTTGGTGGCATCCAATAAGTCTGATCACCAATTGTTATTTGTTCCAGTTGCGATGCAGCCGCTTTAAGGCCAATCCTTGCGTCTGTGACCTTAAGTCCCGACCACCAGACAAAATCCTGTAATGTAGCCGGTCCTCGGCTGATAAAATATCTCCTGGCGAGTTCTGCCAGAGCCTCTTCACGCTTTAAGATCATCTTCTGAGGTATCCATTCATCAAGCAACACGAATATTTGCTGCTTGCCATCTTCCGGTCCAAAGCATATAAGTCCTTCAAGAGCCGCCCACCAGAGAATGTGATATCCGCGTTGCTCTGCTGTAGAAATATTCTCGTTTTCAAGCAATTTATACATTTGATCTCTTGTTAACTGCTTTCCACCTTGCAGTGCATTAATGAATATATCTTTGCAGTGTGCAAAGGTTTCATAGTCCAGATCCAGGCGTTGATGCCTTGTTCTACTACCTGCAATTATACGCGGAGCTACTAACTTAAGCAGCCAATGAATATCTTCAGCTGCAACTAAGTGTAACGTGCCACGCATAAGCCATGTACGCACAATTGTTTTATCAGCAATCGCTTTATCAAAATCCGATTTCGTAGATTCGATCAGTCTCAACCCAACAGACCATTTGACACCGGCATAATCCTGTGCCTGCATTGCTACGAGATGCTTTACCAAGTCACCAGGAGTATAGTACAGTGTGCCTATCATCTGCTGGTTGTGTAACCGGAGGCTTGCAATGTCCAATATATCCCTATCTTTTACTGGATCGATCACTTATTCAATAGTGATGCATCTGAATTTATGCATTTCTCCAAATGTTCTGTTTATTGGCAGGACCTATTCTTTAAAAGATTTAGTTGAAAATAAAATACAAAGTGGCAGTTCTACACTGCCAAAAATTCGATGCTCTTTATATAATACAGCACCCCATACTCTTCAAGGATTAAAAAGTGAGTCATATGTTTGTTCTTAGTATCATTGCCTGCAAGATGTTTGAGGATGAGATAGTCTTCATGATCGAAAAATACGGAAGCCTTGCTAAACTGATCATAATAGATGATGAGAATAGTGCAAGCATTGCCGGAAAATTAGACAAATGTGGATATAATTATGAGTTCATACCCCTCGAAAAAGTACAAGAGTCCATTGCTGATACACCTGCAGATAGCACTATAGTGATAATACACATGCTTGAACTTGCATTACATGCAGTACCTGAAAACCTCCGAAGGACAGTTTACGAAAAAATAGAACAAATGAGTATATACTCGCAGGCTGTCCTGTTGTTCTATGGTTTATGTGGCAATGTCTTGGGCAAAGTCGAAAAAGAAATGAGCAAATGCTCCTGCCCAGTATACATTCTAAAGGAGGGAAATGGGGAAATTGTAGATGACTGCATTGGTGCAGTTCTTGGCGGCAGAGCTGCTTACCTTGACAAATTAAAAAGTTTCAAAGGAGTAGGCACATTCTTCATGACTCCCATGTGGGCAGCTAATTGGAAAGAGATGATCAGATCTGCCGGTATTACTAATGATCCGGATAATACCAAAATGGCAAAGTACGTTTTTGACTATGCCGGTTACAAGAAAGTAGCAAAATTAAAAACCGGTCTAAACTATGAACTGGGATTTGACAGTATGGTGGAAGAATTTGCTAAAACTTTCGATTTTGAAATAATTGAAATGGATGCAAACTTAGAACTCATCGAAAAATGCTTTTATAATGCACTTGGTAGCGGAAAAGAGTCTACATAACTTGATATATTCTATCCAAAAAGAATGTCATAAGTATATTTATATAGTATCGAAATACTATTTATCATAGAAAAAGAGATTTGAAATTACTGCAGTCTCTATGATCACGAGATTTAGTAATCATATGATGTAATATTGGCCAAATAGAAAAATGTAAAGATGTGAATGAGATGAAAAGAATACTGGTTGTAGAGGACAATCCGGTAAATATGGAACTAACCGTTGACCTGTTGGAATCCTTTGGTTATCTTGTAATCCAGGCAATTGATGGTTTCGAAGCCCTGGAAAAGGTCAAAGAGAAGAGGATTGACCTAATACTGTTAGACATTCAACTTCCAAAGATGGATGGAATGGAAGTACTTTTAAGGCTAAAGTCAAATCCTCAGACACAAGATATACCTGTAGTAGCTCTAACAGCACACTCAATGCGAGGAGATGAAGAACGTTTTATCGAAGCAGGATGTAGCGGTTACATTTCAAAGCCAATTGATATCCATTATTTCAGAGATACTGTTAGATCCCATTTGGGAGAAGTAACTCTGGAAGACTAAGTGATACATATGCTTAAAGGCAGAAACTTCCTTAATGCTTTTGTCAAAGGAAGTAGCCTAATTCTTCTTTTAATATTTTTGTTTTCTTTTGTTGCAAGCTGTGAAGAGAATACCATTAATATTGGCGTAATGGTTGGATCAGACAGTGGCCATACAATGGATGATTGGAATACTACTGTTGATTTCCTTAATGCTGAAACTGATACCAATTTATTTGAACTTATTCCCATACAGTTCAATAACTTCACTGAAATCGAAGCAAAAGAAATCGATTTTATTATCTGTGGTCCATGGATGTATGTAGAAGGCGAAAACGAGCAAGGGATAACAGCGATTGCTACTCATAAGCATATTTGGGAAGGCAAATTCTATACCATGTATGGTGCTGTTTTTATTACTCAGGCTAACAGAACTGATATAAATTCGCTTGACGATTTAAGGAATCGCTCTTTCATGTATGTTGATAATACTTCCTTTTCAAGTTATTTGATCACATTGCATGAAATACAACAAATAGAACGGGGAATTGAGACTTCACAAAAAACAGGCACTCCTCAGCCACCACCCTCGCTAATCTATGGAATGAGTGAAGATCTTCTTAAAAATAGTCCGTTCAAAACTGTTTCTTTTGGTGGAAATAGTACTGCAGTCGTACTCGCTGTAAAAGAAGGAAAAGTAGATGGAGGAGCAATTAGAACAGGAACTCTGGAAGAAATGGCTGCAGAAGGGTTGATTGAACTAGAAGAGTTTAAAGTAATTAACCAGCAACATGTGGAAGGTTTTCCGTTCCTTCTAAGTTCAAGACTTTACCCGGAATGGGTATTTGCCAGAACCAATAGTGTATCTGACGAACTTGCGGAAGAAGTGGTAATTGCACTTTTAAAGATGCCTGATAAAAAAGGAGGATGGACAGTTTCGCAGGATTACCAACAGGTACGTGACCTGATGCGCCATCTGAGAGTCGGACCATATGAAGATATTGGAAAAATGTCATTAAAAGATATCATAATTAGATATTGGTATCTTTTCGCCTTGATACTTATGATTATTTTTGTGATGGGGTTAACGACCACATACGTTGATTCTGTAAATCGAAAATATAAAAAGGAACTGGCAAAGCGAGAAAAGGCAGAACAATCATTGATCGAAAGTGAAGATAAATTTGCAAAAATCAGTATGTCAGCCCAGGATGCGATCATAATGATGGATAACAAAGGTCTGGTCACATTCTGGAATCGGGCTGCTGAGAAGATGTTTGAATATGCTAAGGAAGAAGTTATAGGTAAAGATCTCCACAGCCTGATAGCTCCTGAGGAATACAAAGATGGTTATAAAAATGGCCTTGTAGAATTTATGGCTACAGGCAAAGGTTCAGCTCTCGGACAAGCCATATCCCTAAAAGCCAGGAAAAAATCTGGTGAGGAATTCCCTGTTGAATTGTCACTATCCTCTTTTGTACTAAGAGATGGAACCTGGAATGCTGCCGGAATTATCAGGGATATCACATATAGAAAGAAGGCTGAAGAAGCTTTGATCGATGCACGGATAACTGCCGAATCAGCTAACCGTACCAAAAGTGAATTTCTTGCCAACATGAGCCATGAACTGCGTACACCTCTTAATGCTATTATCGGCTTTTCAGACATATTGCTTGAAAAAACCATAGGTGATCTCAATGAAAAACAAATCAAATACCTCAGGAATATATCCACAAGTGGTCGCCACCTTCTTGCTCTTATCAACGATGTACTTGACCTCTCAAAAGTAGATGCAGGAAAAATGCAAATTGCTTATGAGAAGTTTACTATAAGCGAAGTTTATACGGATGTCAAGAATATTCTCTCAAATTTTGCCATTTCAAAGTCCATCAAATTGACCTTTGAAATAGAACCTGGACTCGACGAAATCTCTGCAGACAAACTCAAATTCAAGCAAATTTTGTACAACCTTGTAAGTAATGCCATTAAGTTCACACCTGAACACGGATCAGTGCATATATCCGCATCCATAAGATCTAATGTACTACATATGGAAGTCAGAGACACAGGTATAGGCATAAGTGACGAGGATCAGAAAAAGTTATTCTCTGCTTTCACACAGTTGGATTCCACATATAGTCGCAAATATCAGGGCACAGGCCTTGGGCTTGTGCTTGTTAAAAAATATGTTGAAATGCACAGAGGCAAAGTTTGGGTTGAAAGCGAGATCGAAAAAGGATCTAGTTTTGTATTTGAGATACCTATCACGAAACCGATATGAATTCCCGGTTATGAAATATATAACTACAGCTTTGTAATAGGATCTGACTTTGAAAGATAATACTCAAATAGTTCCTGACCCCAGTGCACAGCATTAGCATTACAAAATACGAGGTCTTTGCGGTCATATCTGCCTTTTTTGTCGAAAAGGCATATCATCAGAAACATTTCAGCGATGAAAAGTGATGCAAGTTGCATGTGGTCTGGATAGACGTAAATTTTTCCATAGCCACTATCTAGGAAAAGTTTTAGTTCATTTCCATAATCAACTTTCAGCCTTTCAATAGCATCTTCGGTCATTATAACAGAAACATCGACATTATTTTTTATAAAATCCAGAAAAACCGAAGGGTATGAAGGATGCAGGAAAGCCGTAGCTGCCATAACGAAATTTGATCGGAGTGCTTGTTCAACCAGATCCTTGTTAATCTCAAACATATTGTTCAGATCAGGTTCAATTACTCTACA
>MVQW01000281.1 GCA_002067265.1 Methanomethylovorans sp. PtaU1.Bin073
CAGCTGGTCATACAATTTGGAAGTTTCCTTATCCATATTGTGCCAGAAAGCAAATCTGTCTGATTGTTTCAGCTCTTTGTTAAAGCAAAAAGCACCTGTTGCAAGATCATAAATGAAAAGCGACATTCGCAGATGAAAGAAAGATGATGCCCATTTTATAATATCCTCTGGCCACTCAACACCCACTACACAGAGGCTGAGATATTGCCCGGCTGGTACCCTGTCCGCTTCTTTCTGCATGAACTCAGCTATCTGTTTAAGACTATCAAAAGGTTTGAATACAGTATAATAAGTAATAGTTTTACTGAAAAGGCTATCGTAGATGTATCCTTTTATGTATCTCTCACCTTTTTCAAATTCCCATTTCTTATCTCCAATGTATACATCATTTGCTGATATTTCAGGATGGTTGGTTGAATACTTTTGTTCCAGTAAGTTAAAATAACTATATAGGCTTGCAAGCAGATGAGGTGGAAGTTCTTTTCCATCCGGCTCTATAGTCACATTGTATGAACTGCTGCTCATAGGTATGCCCATACTCTGACCAGTAGGAGAAGTTCTTGTATCTATTGGCGTTTCCCTGTGGATGCCGAATACCTCCATAGCAGAGGGGCCTGAAGATGTTCCTGCATTTGTCGGAACTTCTCTACAGATCCCGAAAGCTTTTACAGTAGCAGAGGTCTCTTTGACAGGCTCGCTAACAACACTGATACCTGCCCTAATCTTGAAATCCTTTACCACGTCATCAGAAACAGGTATTCTCTCCCTGAAATTTCTCTGTATTGCTGTGAGCAGCTGTTGCAATTTAAAAACATCTATGTCCTCAGAAGAGGAAGTTACAGTTTGGTAGAATCTTTCTGAACTCTCAATGAAGCGGTTCTCTGAAGCATAAAAATCGTCTAAGTTACCTTTCCCGCTGTGAAATGTATCAAGGCCGGAAGATCTGATCTCCGGCAGCAGGTTATTGATATTAGACCTCAGGTCCCTTAGAAGGGATGTTGTTTCCATATCATGCCTGCTATAACTTTTTCGGATCAATCCGTCTACAGCAGTATACGCCTGCTCCAGATGTTCCTGAACAGTTTTCCTGTTCCTTGCCTGTAACTCAGCTGGCTCTTCAACTGCTGTCATATCTCCACTCCCCGTTTATCTTATTGTCTAATATGATCTTTTAGTAACTATTCACCCTGCATCCAGTTCTCTTTTCAGGATATCCTCAAAAGCATCTGTTTCTCCCGTATGCATGATCTGATCCTTTGCTGAAATATACCAGCTGAGAATGGAAGGTTTCCTCTGCTTTATCGCCTGCAGAAAATCCTGCATCTTTATTTTACGTGGTTCTCCTCCTCTTAATGCCTCACCCAGAGGAATATCTGCAGCTTCTTTACAGATAGCAGAGATATCTGCACCAGAATAGGATTCTGTTATGCGTGCAAGTTCCCGTACATTTACATCATCAGCAATAGGACGCTTCTTAAGCTGTATGCCGAAAATAGCTATCCTTGCTTCCATATCAGGTTCGGGAATGAATACTAGTTTACTGAAGCGTCCTGGCCTCCGCAAAGCCGGATCTATGGCCCAGGGTTCATTTGTCGCAGCAAGCACAAGCAGATTGTCATGTGAGGTATCCACTCCATCCATTTGTGCCAGCAACTCATTAACCACACGCTTTGCATAATCCTCACTTTCACTACGCCGCACTGCAATGGAATCTATTTCATCGAAAAATATTATGGCTCTTTCACTGCCTCTGGCGGTATCAAATACCTGCTTTACATTCTTCTCTGAAGCTCCCACCCATTTGCTTACTATACTGCTGGTCTTGACACTTATGAAATCAGCACCGCATTCTTTTGCAGCAGCCTTAGCCATCATGGTCTTTCCACAACCGGGAGGGCCATATAGTAATATGCCTTCCCCTGCCTTCTGCCCGTACAACTTGTACAGTTCTTTATGGGTGAAGGGATATATGATGGACTTTCTGATTTCTTCCTTTACGTTCTCCAGGCCGCCTATATCAGCAAAGCCCACATCCGGGATCTGTTTGAGAAAAAGGTCCTCTTTAGAGAGAGAACTTTCATCACCATTTCCTTTTCCTCTTTCTTTGCCAGAATGTTGTACTTCTGTCTGTCTTATAGACTGTGCTCTTTCCAGCAGATGTTCAGCCAGATCTCTCTGGATGTTTCTGTCTGTAGCATCATCTGTTGTTTTAGACGCTTCATTGTACAGCTTCGCAGCTTTGAGATACAAAGTACGTGCCCGTTCCAGCTCTCCGGAGTCTTCCAGCTCCTTTGCTACTCTGGCGTATCCCCGAGCCTCTGCCGCCATGGAACTTGATGCAGCCAAGTTAGCACCTCAAGTTAACAAAATAATTTTATTTGCTTTCAGATAGCTCCGACTCGATCTTCTTTGAAAGCTTATCCTCTGATGCCTTTTCACCACTAAGCTCTGCAAGGAGCTCAGACCGCAGAGAATCCTGCATTTCACTCAGTTCGGTATTTCCGCTCATCGCAACATCCATCGAAGAGGTCATCATGCTCGTAGCCGTGTTGACCTTTTCCATAGAGGTACGAATGTTCGTAATGGCACTTTCCATCTTATTCGTGTCAAATCCCAATTGTTTCTGCCATTTGCCCAGGTCCTGGCCGATCTCTACGACTTCTTTTAGACCAGTTTGCATTTCTATAACATCGGTCATGGACTGCGCCATTTCCACCATGCTGCCAATGGTGTTTACCTGCCCGTCCACCAAAGAATAGCGCCTTGAAGCTACTCTGAATTCTCTGTCGTTGCCTTCAGAAAGCGCATTCTTTGCTTCTTCACGTGCTTTATTTTTCTTTTTGATCAGTTCTTTCTCTCTGGCTGAGAGCCTTTGTTCCGAAATGGCAAGTTTGGTTTTGAGCTCATCTGGTGACACTTTCTTGAAAGGGTTGTTAATCTCCACTTATATGACCTCCTCCATCTTCATCTGCTTGGCATATCTGATGCACAGCTTTACAGCCTCAGATTTATTGATAGCCTGTCCGGAATTCACCAGTTTTTCAAGATACTGGTTGATATCCTCAGAAACCCTCGCGCTCACAGGATATGATCTGTTCATGTTAACTCCCTTTGGAAGTTGTCATTTCCCACAAATGTTTACCATTTAATACTTTGGCAAAACCATATATATAATCTTTACCGATTAATAATTATGGAATAGTGTGGGGGAACACAAATGGCCTTCAAATGGAAAAGGCAGCCAGATGAATTAGCTAGGGTAGTTCCAAAGAAGAACGTGGATGGTTTTTTCAGAAAATCTGTGATCCTCTCTCCAAACGAAAAAGGTGTGCTGATCAAGGAAGGGGAGATCGAGGAAGTTATCGAAAGTGGGAAACTAAGTGTGGGTGGTTTGCTAAGTCCCGGCACTATCCGCAAGGATGTGGATGTTGCCCTTATAGATACATCACCCAAAGATCTACAGTGGAAATGTTCAAAACTCTGGACAGCAGACAACCAGAGCTTATCGTGTAGTGGCGTGCTCAGGTTCAGGGTCATGGAGATAAAACGTTTGTTCCAGATGATCTTCGCCTACACGACATCTGATAAAGATGGAGAGCGGAGTTTAAGTGTCCAGGATGTCTACAAACGCCTGGAAAGCGAGGTTATCACACTTGTCCTTGAGCCGGAGGTCAGGACCGAGAACATAGAGAACATCTATGGTAACAGGGAACTGCGAATGCGTCTGGAGAACGAACTGGAGATGAAGCTGCGTTCCACGCTGGAAATGTGGGGATTGGAGATGCTCAGGTATACAATACAATGGGACCTGGGATCATATGGCAGGGTTATGGAGGCAACCAACCAGTTCCAGACTGAAGAAGAACTTGCTGAGCTTAAGACACTTGGAGGGGAAGGAAAATACGAGCGCTTTGGGCGGGTAGATGTAGCACAGGTACGGGCATCACAAGCTCCCACAGCCGTAAGAAGTGAATTTTTCCGCGAGGAACGCCTGAAAGAAGAAGAAGCCCGGTTGGAACTTGAAAGGCTGCGGCATGAGGCAGATATGAAAGAAGCCTTAGATGCCATAGCACTTAAAGATCAACTGCATATCTCAAAGGCAAAAGGAATGCGTGCGGAACTTGAAGTAGAACAGGATATGAAGGACCGGGAGCATTACAGGGACATGGATTACATCAGTGCTGTTACCAGTACAGGCGGTGCTGATGTTGCCAAGACCATAAGTGAAGGCAGAGAGTACGCAAAACTGTCATCAGAGCAGTTAGAAGCCCTTGCCAAAGTAAAACAGAGTGAGGTTATGGCAAAGGAAGATAAAGTTTCCTTTATGATGGATGTGGAAGACCGGGAGCGCGCTGATGCCTACAGAAGACATGAACTGGATGCGGGATTAATGGGTGCTGCAAGTTCAAAAGGCGGATCTACTGTAAAGCGATGTTCCGGGTGTGGCTCCACAATTCCTGCAGAGGCGAGTTTCTGCAGCCAGTGCGGAAAAAAGCTTGAGTGATTGGAAAGGATGTGGCATATGCTGATGCACAAGTCCTATACCTATGCATTATTTCTCTTGCTGTCTATATTTGCCATCCCATTGGCAAGTTCAGCTGACGATATCCTCACTGACTACACTTACTATGACGATAGCATTCCTCTGATGGAATACAGTTCCATTGAAGTGGACAATGGCTATTACTTGAATGTATAC
>MVQW01000282.1 GCA_002067265.1 Methanomethylovorans sp. PtaU1.Bin073
TATGAATATATGTTTTTAATACATATATACTTTCCCTTTGACTCGTGTTTTGGAATGAATTTACAAAACAGAATCAATTCCACGAGGACAATTGGATCCCCGCTAGGGAGCATACAAAGTGCAGCATGGTACATATACATATCTGTCTGGGAATACAGCAAATGTGGCTAGTTGTAAAAGTGAAAAACATAGAGTAAGAGATACATAACTTACGGCACATATTCGCAAACTTTAACAATAACAAATGTATAGCAAATACACTTATTCTATGCAATCATATATATGAATTAGATTAATTAAGAAAACTAAAGAGGAATGAAACTGTCGACTAATAATAATGATTTTGAAAATCCCGAAAGCAGCGTAACCAGAGTACGCACACCCCGCAAAGACCAAGGAGAAGTATTAGCCATTGTAGAGAATATGCTTGGCGCCAATCGAGTGAAACTTAGATGCATGGACGGCGTTGTGAGAATGGGTAGAATCCCCGGTTCAATGAAGAAGAAAACATGGATTCGGGATGGAGATATAGTTATTGCAGTACCATGGGATTTTCAGGACACAAAAGCAGACGTAATCTGGAAGTACACTCGCCCACAAGTAAACTGGCTTGAACGTAAGGGATTTTTAAAGAGCCGATAAAAATATGGCCAAAACACTTGAGGACAAAATCAAAAACATAGACACCCTCATTGATAATGGAAGGGTGAAAAACAAAGACACTGAAAAGTTAAAGGTCACTGAAAATGTTTTTGACGAAGCGACTTTAAAAGCACTATATACACTATCTAATAAAGGAATAATAGAAGCTTTGGGCGGATCCATAAGCACCGGAAAAGAAGCTAACGTGTTTTTGGCAGATGGCAAAGACCACAATCTTGCAGTAAAAATATACCGTATCACATCAAGTACCTTCAATTCAATGGAAGATTATATAATGGGCGATCCTCGCTTCAGAGACGTAAGACATACTAAAAAAGATCTCATTTTCGCCTGGACTAAAAAAGAATATCGTAACCTTCTCAGAGCCGGGGAAGTGGGCATAAAGGTTCCAAAGCCCATTACAACTGAGAGGAATATCCTAGTAATGGAGTTTGTTGGAAAAGACGAAAAACCATACCCTCTACTGAAAGATGTACAATTAGATGAAGCATCTGCAAAGAAAGTTTATGACATACTCATTAACTACATTAAGAAACTCTATGAAGACGCTGAACTTATACACGGAGATCTTAGTGAATATAATGTACTCATTGAAACTGAACTAGTAGAGCCAATATTGATAGATATGGGACAATCAGTCACTCTTGAACACCCAAGAGCAGACCAATTTCTGCGTAGAGACATTCAGAATATTGCACGCCATTTCAAAAAATATGGCATAAAATCTGATGAGACTGAACTTTACTTGTTTGTAACAAAAGATAAAAAGGAGCAAAATCATGACTCACATTAAAGTACCACAGGATAGAATAGGAGCTATAATTGGTCCCAAAGGACAGGTCAAAAATTTGATAGAGCAATTATCAACAGCTACTATTGAGATAGATGGCAAAGAAGGTACAGTAGAAGTCATACCTGGAAACGACCCCATTCAATCGATGAGAGCACCTGATGTAATCCAAGCCATTGCCAGAGGATTTAACCCGGAAAAGGCCATGGCATTAATGGATGATGAAATGCTGATGCTTGAAACTATAGATCTGTCAAACTCTGCCGGCACACCTCAGGAAATGATACGTCTGAAGGGCAGAATCATTGGAAAGGCCGGAAAAACCAGAGAAATAATGGAAAGCATGATTGGAGTAAAAATTTCCGTATATGGCAAAACAGTAAGTATCCTAGGAACCCCAGAACAAAATCAGATAATAAGAACTGCCATTGAAATGTTGATTGGTGGCGCCACACATGGACAAGTATATGGATTACTTGAGAAGAAAAAACAAATGTTGATACAATCACAATTCTAAAATTCAAAAATAATGAGAGGGCTGAAATGAGAGGATACGTAAACCGTTCAGAACTGAAGCAGATAGTATTGTTCGGGCTAATACTTCTCCCAACTGCCATCCTCTGTTATGAGAATAAAATACATATTGGGCATATAACATCAGTGCCTCTTTTTGTTATGCTCCTGTTAATGCTGGCCACAAGAAATATAGAAATACCAATATCCAACATACGCACAAGAAAACCAGAACTTCTTCCTCAGCATGCTTTAGCCCTAGAAAAAATATACAGTGTCCCCGTATCACAAGAATTAATAACTCCAAAGGAAAGAGTGTTTGATACAAAGATAACCATAAATTTTGCAGGGGTAATTATACCTATTCTAGCCATTGTGTACCTCTTGTTGACGGGACCGATTACAACATCCTTGGAAATAGCCCTTATAATCACCGTTATAACTTTACTTGCATCAGAAATGATTGATGGAGTTGGTATAGAAGTACCTGATTATATCGGCCTTTTATCATTACCTTTAGCACTTCTGCTACCTATAGAAAATGTAGAGAGCGTGATCTATGTAGCAAGCGTAGTAGGAATACTTGCAGGATGCACAGCATCCTTACTTACCATAGACCGAGAAAAAAATGGAAGTGCTTATATAAGCATTGGCGGTGTTGGAAGCTTCAGAGCCATATATACGATAACATTAATTGCAAGTCTTATTTCATACTATACCTAAATCCCGCTCTGTTCGTCGCTGATCCATTTTATCTTGTAATATCTTTTGAGGAAGATTTAGTGCACGGTATTTAGCAATACCAGTAGCTGTGAATCTGAAGGGCTGGGGAGTATGATCTATGCGAGTAGCTCTCATTTTTTGTATTGCCATGATAGGCATAGGAGTGGTATCAATATCATTAGTCTGGATAAAATCAAGGAAAACAATTCCGTCACCTAGAAAATCATAGTCATCGAACTGTTTCTTTTCTATCCCATGAGTCTTTTCAGTGACCAACAGGGAGGTAATCTTATCTTTTTTAAGCAATCTATGTAAAGCACGCCACGAGGTAGACTTTCTGAACTCATCGGGAGCCGTAAATACATTCAGAGAATCAAAAACAACCCTATCAGGCTTGTGAGATTCTATTATCTCGATCATTTCTTCAGAAGTAAGCATGGATATACCGAATACTTCCAGATAACCATCGTCAATGTACTTACCTATATCCCAGCCAAACCTCATGAAATGTTGCACTAGCTGTTGAGCCCTCTCTTCAAATGAAAAGAAGATGCATCTCTCACCATTCTTTGCTCCTTCCATCAAGAACTGCATACAAAAAGTAGTTTTGCCTGTTCCGGGAGGACCTGTGACTACAACTGAAAATCCCTTTGGAAAACCCCCTTCGAGAAATTCATCTAAGCCAGGTACCCCTGTAGACACTCTTTTGAGCAACTTATCAATATTCTGTGTATCAAGTTTGGCCTTGAAACGACTGCTATCCAGATTAAGTAAAGCTTTCTCTAATACTACGTTTTTGGCGCCTAGATCCTTCTCATATCTTTCAAGGACCTTGATGGCATCACCGCTTAAAGTAGTATGAATAGCGAATTTGGATTTCATCACAACACCGTGAACATAATATATGATTATATATTTAAAAGGTTATGGTCTTGTGGACATGACTTTCTTAATGATGTTCATCCGTGTCCATACATTTACCCCTTCCTGGTAAGAACTTGCCTCTTCCATAAGAAGCTGAAATTTCACCATCCCATATCACCTCACCTCTTGAGATCGTGAGATATGGGAAAATGGCTTCAATTCCTTCAAAAGGAGTCCAGCTTACTTTTCCATGCAAATGATCTCCTTTTATAGTGGTTACCTGTTTTGTGTCCACAATAATCAAATCAGCATCGAAACCTACTTCCAGCTTGCCTTTTAAATGCCTGTCTAAACCAAATATTCTTGCTGGAGCAGCACTTGTAGCATCTATCATGCGTCCCAGAGGAAGTAGATTTTTCTTCACAGCCATAAGCATCAGAGGCATGAGGGTTTCCACTCCTGGTACTCCTGATGGAGCTGTCTTTATGTCCACGTCTTTTTCAGTTTCACAGTGAGGAGCATGATCGGATGCTACAATATCCACACTACCATCATTTAATGAATTAAGAAGAAACTTAACACTTCTACGATCCCTAAGAGGAGGATTCATTTTACCATAACAACCTAGTCTATCCCAATCCCTCGTAGAAAGGAACAGATGATGCGGCGTTACCTCACAAGTGATTGGGGTTAGACCTTTTTGTCTTGCAATGTACCTGTCTTTGCGTATCACTCCTACCGATTCAAATGCACTCAAGTGGCATATGTGCCCCTTAGAACCAGTTTTTCTAAGCAGATCTACTGCCTTTTGTACTGCAGTAGCTTCGCATAGATTAGGTCTTGCACGAGAGTGAGAAGCAGGAGACATATCATTCTTTAATAATGCCTCACATTCCAGACGAATAGCATCATCTTCAGCATGAATAGCTGCCAATGCACCAAGATCGTCAATTATCCTTAAGGCATTTTCAAGCGTTACTTCATCTATATTAAGTCCACCAGTAGACTCTGCCATAAAGATCTCACCAAATGCTGTTACTCCTTCTTCCCAGAGCTCAGGGAGTTTTTCAAGATTGTTGGTGACTCCTCCATGAATACCAAAATCTACAATGGATTTACGAGAAGCAAGCTTTAGTTTTTCAGAAAAAGATTTTCTGTCTATTGTAGGAGGAAGTGTATTGGGATGATCCACTACAGTTGTGATGCCGCCTGCTGCTGCTGCACATGAACCAGTATACCAATCTTCTTTCTGAGTAAGGCCTGGTTCTCTGAAATGCACATGAACATCAATGCCTGCCGGGAGAACAAGAGATCCTTCTGCATCAATTACTTCACTGGCTAGTACATCTGCATCTTTTGCAATCCTGCTGATCTTCCCCTCATTTATTACAATTTCTGCGGGCTGAAGATAATTGTCATAGAATATCTTAGCATTCTTTATGAGTAAATCTGGCATGCCTATTATTATTTCAATTACCCTATTTGCCACTTTTGTTCTTCACTAGAATTGACAATATGTGATAGAATTGACCCGTGGCAATTAGAGAGTAAAGGAAAATATATAGAAAATATAGAGTATATGGACAAATATACCGAATATAGTAGTCTTTATTGTATTTACATAATACTTATCTACACAACAGGTGTCATCAAAGATAATTCCAGAAAAGTGGAGAAGACTCATGTTTAAAAAATCAGAAGTTTACAAAATACTTACCCTTATGAGTGTGTTCCTTATTGTAGGGTTCACATTTGCAGGGATTGGTTGTGTGGATAAAGATAACAAAGAAAACGGTGCCACAGGAGAAGTGCCAAATGCATCTGAAAGTTCGACTGCTAAAGATAGCATTATTGTAAAAGGCTCTGACACAGTGCTTCCATTATCCAATGCTGAAGCTGAAGAGTTTTATCAAAAGAACCCCGATAAATACGTTACAGTAATTGGCGGTGGTTCTGGAGTAGGGATTGCTGCACTTATTGATGGGGAAGCAGAAATAGCAATGGCTTCCAGGACTATGAAGGATTCAGAAATAGAAAAGGCAAAAAGTAATAGCATCAATCCTGTGGAAACAATCATTGGATGGGATGGAATTGCAGTGGTTGTAAATCCTGAAAACCCCGTAACTCAATTGACTTTCACACAGCTTAAGGCCATCTACGATGGAAACATAAGCAACTGGAAAGATGTCGGGGGAGAAGACAGACCAATTACAGTGATAAGTCGTGACAGTAGCTCAGGTACATACGAATACTTCAAAGAAGAGGTTTTAGAAGGAAGAGAATATCGCCAAGATGCTCTAGTGCAACCTGCAACTGGAGCCATAACACAGGAAGTAGCTCAGAACAAGGGTGCTATAGGATACATAGGATATGCATATCTTGATGAAAGCACTAAGGCTCTTGCACTTGATGGCGGAGAAGGAACATTCGTCCCTGCGACTCAAGAGAAGATCCTTAGTGGAGAATATCCATTGGCAAGGCAACTGTACTACTATACCAATGGTGAACCACAAGGATTGACAAAAGAATTCATAGATTATGTGCTAAGCGAGGAAGGACAGGCAATAGTATCTGATGTTGGATACTTCCCGGTAAAATAAGATCAAACCAATGATCTGATATGAGCAAGAGAGAATATCAAGAAAAAGCGATCGAATCACTGTTGTACCTCTCCGGGGTTACAGCAGTGGTAATCCTTTTTCTAATCTGTATTTTTTTGTTCAGGGATGGACTTGCACTATTCCAGAATTATTCATTCATAGACTTTCTAACAGGCACAAAGTGGTACCCTACTTCGCAGCCGAACCAATTTGGATTGCTACCCCTGCTGTTTGGATCAATAATAGTAACCTTTGGAGCAATTGTACTCTCAGTACCCCTTGGAATTGCAGTAGCAATATATATAGCAGAACTTGCAGGTGAAAAAGAAGCTGATCTGCTTAAACCCCTTGTGGAGATACTTGCCGGGATCCCATCTGTCGTCTACGGATTCTTCGGTCTGGTAGTGCTTGCTCCACTGCTTCAAGAAATATTGGATCTCCCTACAGGGCAAAACGCACTCGCCGGTTCTATAATGCTAGGAATAATGGCATTGCCCACAATCATATCCATGTCAGAAGATGCAATCAGTTCAGTACCACGTTCTATAAAAGATGGATCTTTAGCTCTTGGTTCTACGGAATGGCAAACCATAAATAAAGTGATTCTACCCGCTGCCCTGTCAGGAATATCCGCTGCTGTGATGCTGGGGATAGGAAGAGCCATAGGAGAAACAATGACTGTCATGATGGTAACTGGAAACACTGCAATAATTCCCGGATTTCCAGATGGACTTTTTGCACCAGTCAGAACAATGACAGCCACTATTGCGCTTGAAATGGGAGAAGTCCCTCAGGGAAGTGAACATTTCTATGCACTCTTTGCTATTGGTTCCGTACTGTTCATTACCACATTCATCACCAACCTAGTTGCAGAATGCATAAAAAAGAAATACAAATTTAATCTGGGGGCAGGACAATAACAAAAAAAGCTAAATATAACCAAAAGCTTGCTTTCATGTTACTTAAACTAAGTGCTGCCTTTGTAGCTCTTTTGGTATTCATCATACTGCTACAGATATTTATGAATGGATACAGTGTCATCAGCATAGAATTCCTTACAGAAATGCCAAGGAGAAGAATGACAGAAGGAGGTATATATCCTGCAATATTGGGAACTATATATCTTATAATAGGATCAATGGGAGTCTCCTTACCTTTAGGAGTGCTGTCAGCAATATACCTGAACGAATATGCTCAACCCGGCAAAACCAGGTGGCTAATAGAGATGGCCATTAACAACCTGGCAGGAACACCTTCTGTGGTCTTTGGCTTGTTTGGACTTGCAATGTTCGTGAAATATATGGGATTTGGAGCTTCCTTACTGGCTTCAGCACTTACCCTTGCACTGATGGTCCTTCCCATTATAATCAGAGCAACCCAAGAGGCCTTGATAACCGTACCAGAGGAATACCGCTTTGCTTCCCTCGCTCTTGGGGTTACTAAGTGGCAGACAATAAGACGAGTAGTACTACCTGCTGCAATTCCTGGCATGATAACCGGTGCTATTCTGGGAGTGGGAAGAGTAGCAGGAGAAACTGCACCAATTCTACTTACAGGAGCAGCTTATTTCCTCCCAAGGCTTCCAGACTCAATATATTCACAATTTATGGCACTACCGTATCACTTGTATGTAATTGCTACTGCAGGAACTAATATTTCCCAAACAAGGCCCATACAATATGGTACTGCATTAGTATTGCTGGCCATAGTCCTCAGCGTCAATATGATAGCTGTCAGTATAAGAAGACACTACAGGAAAAAACTAAGGAATTAAAGAAGAGGTAGCAAATGTCGGGACAAAACAACGGAAATCAGACGGAGATAGAAGTGAAAGGACTTAATCTCTGGTATGGAAATAATCACGCTCTTCACAATATTTCAATAGATATTCCCAAGAATAGCGTAACAGCTCTGATAGGGCCTTCCGGATGCGGAAAATCCACATTCTTAAGATGCATGAACAGAATGAATGACTTGGTGAAGAACTGTAGAATAGAGGGAAACATAAAGATCGATGATAAAGACATATATTCTAAAGATGTGGATGTGGTTGAACTTCGAAAAAGAGTGGGGATGGTATTCCAGAAACCAAACCCTTTCCCCATGTCTATACACGACAATATAGCATATGGTCCAAAGATACATGGGGTTTCCAAGAATGAGATAGATAGTATTGTAGAAGATGCCCTTCGTTCTGGAGCACTGTGGGATGAAGTCGCTGATAGACTAAATACGTCTGCTCTGAATCTTAGCGGCGGACAACAGCAAAGGCTATGCATTGCAAGAACACTGGCAGTTAAACCGGAAGTGATATTGTTCGATGAACCTTGCAGTGCACTTGATCCTATCTCAACTTCGAAGATAGAAGAGCTCATAATGGAGCTTAAAAAGAAATATACAATAGTAATAGTCACACATAATATGCAGCAGGCTGCAAGGATATCCGATAATACAGCATTCTTC
>MVQW01000283.1 GCA_002067265.1 Methanomethylovorans sp. PtaU1.Bin073
TGCAGAAGCGGGTGTTGACGACTTTGCAGCAGAGGCAAAACCTGAAACAAAACTGGCAATGATCCGCAAGTATCAATCCGGAGATAACCAATATCTTGTAGCTATGATTGGCGATGGTACCAATGATGCTCCGGCTCTTGCCCAAGCAGATGTTGCAGTCGCCATGAGCGCTGGTACTTCTGCAGCAAGAGAAGCCGCTAACATGGTGGACCTTGATTCCTCTCCTTCGAAGTTACTGGATATAGTTGAAATAGGAAAAGAGATTCTCATAACTAGGGGTGCTCTGACCACTTTCAGCATAGCGAATGACGTAGCAAAGTATTTTGCTATCATTCCTGCAATTTTCTCAGTTGCTTATCCACAACTCGGTATTCTGAATATAATGGGTCTTTCAACCCCTTCAAGTGCAGTATTATCTGCAGTTATTTTCAATGCCATTGTGATACCGCTGCTCATACCCTTGGCACTTAAGGGTGTAAAATATCGTTCAACTTCTTCAGTGTCACAGTTGTTGGCCATGAACATTTTAATCTATGGTCTGGGTGGCTTGATTGTTCCTTTTGCCGGAATCAAGTTGATAGATATAATTCTAACTTTATCAAGTGCTGCAGGAGGGTGAAAAATGAAGGAAATCAAAAATGCTTTACTGATGTTCACAGTATTTACTGTTATATTGGGAATAATCTATCCAGTTGTTATTACTGGTATATCCCAAGTATTATTTCCTTATCAGGCAAATGGAAATCTGATTACTGAGAATGAAAAAGTGATAGGTTCCGAGCTTATAGGACAGGACTTTACAAGTCCCATTTATTTCCACGGGAGGCCTTCTGCCATTGGATATGATTCAGGTACTTCCGGCGGTTCTAATCTGGGACCTACAAACCAAAAACTAGTAGATCAAATTGAAGAGAGAGTTCAGCTAATCAGAATTCAGGAATCGTTATCTGAAAATTCTACAGTTCCGGCTGATCTGGTGCTATCTTCTGGGAGCGGTCTGGAAGCCTATATTTTTGTGGATTCTGCCAGATTACAGGTTCCAAGGGTTGCCAAAGCCAGAGGAGTTACTGAAAAAGAAATTGAAACTATCATTGAAAACAACATAGAAGATTCCTGGCTTGGAACAGGTACCTCTATGGTTAATGTATTGAAACTCAATATAGCTTTAGATAATGTCAGGAGGTGAAAATGAAAGAAGATTACAAAAGACCAGACCCCGATGAGCTCCTAAATTTACTAAAAGAAGAGGAAGAAAAAAGAGATTCAAATAGCGGCTACCTTAAAATCTTTTTAGGATACGTAGCAGGTGTCGGTAAAACATACAGGATGCTTAGCGAAGCTCATGTTCTTCAAGAAAAGGGCAAAGACGTTGTTGTAGGGATCGTGGAAACCCATGGTAGGATAGAAACAGAGCAACTTCTTGAGAACCTGGAAGTAATTCCACGAGTAAAGATCGACTACAAGGGGATTGTACTCGAAGAGTTCGATATAGACGCTGTTCTAGAACGGAAACCTGCTTATGTACTGGTGGATGAGCTTGCCCATACAAATGTTCCCGGCTCACGCCATACAAAGCGTTACCAAGATGTCGAAGAGTTACTTAATGTCGGCATAAATGTCTATTCTACTTTGAATATCCAACATATTGAAAGCCTCAATGACATTGTCCAGCAGATCACCGGAGTTGAAGTAAAAGAAACTGTACCTGACAAGATCATTGAAATGGCAGATAAAATCGAAGTAGTCGATCTACCTTTTGATGAATTAATAGAGCGTTTAAAAGAAGGCAAAGTATACGTTCCCGAAAAGGCCCAAAAAGCAATGAGCAATTTTTTTAGCGAGAAAAATCTAATCGCACTTCGGGAAACAGCTCTTAGATATGCTACATTGCACGTGGATTCTGAGATGGGTCATTACCTTAAGAAAGAAAAAGTAATGGGGCCGTGGGATACCAGCAATCGGATAATGGCATGTGTAAGTTCGAGTCCTTCTTCCAGAAAGTTAATTCGCATAGCATATCGTTTCTCTCACTTGTATAATGTGGAGTGGTTCGCAGTTTATGTTGAGCCTTATGCAGATCTGAGAATGAAAGACGATGCACGGCAACAATTGGAAAAGAACCTAGAACTTGCTGAAGAACTTGACGGAAAAGTAATTCGATTAAAAGGTTCTATAGCGAATGAAATTGTATCCTTTGCTAAGTCTAAGAACATAACGCTTATTTTGCTGGGACATTCACGTAGGTCTCGCTTACAGGAATTCTTAGAAGGTTCTGTGATCAACAAAGTAATTCAGAAAAGTGAATCCCAGGTTTTGGTAATAGAGAACAAAAACGAATTTGATACCGGTCGTAGAAAAATAAAGAAAACAGATCTCACTGGTCTGGAGTCTTTATGGGGATTCTACTCCATTAGTTTTTCAAGCATCGGCTTTACAACTATAGTATGTTTAATGCTTCGGTCCTTTATTGAAGCACCGAACATACCAATGATATTTATTATTCCTATTCTCCTTACAAGTTTAGTAGCAGGAAAGAAACCAGGTATTCTGGCATCAGTACTTGCTGTTGCAGCTTTCGATTTATTTTTTGTTTCACCTTTCTATACATTTAGTGTTGATGATGTTCGTTTCATTCCTACTTTTATTGTATTATTGGTAGTAGGAATAGTTACGAGTTTACTTACCGATACTGTCAAAAAGCAGGTTGAATACATCAGGCAACGGGAAACATTCATTTCGTCATTATATGATTTTAGCAAGGGTCTATTAGCTTCACAGGACTTGAACATTATATTGGGAAGAACTACAAAATACATATCAGATTCTTTTAATTATGATGTATTGATCCTCCTGCCTGACGAGTCTAAGAAGTTGTATATAGCATCAAGCAATGACAAAAAAGAAATATTCAGCGAGCATGAGATGGCTGTTTCCAATTGGGTTTTTGAACAAGGCAAAACAGCAGGTTTTGGAACAGATACACTATCCTCGTCACAATGGTATCATATTCCTCTTAAAGTCCAAACAGGAATCCTGGGTGTCATGGCTCTTGCTCCCCATAAAAATATAACTAATGAGCAGAGGCATCTAATTAACGCTTTCGCAAATGTAGTTTCTCTGGCACTTTCAAACTCTATCTATGCAAAAAGTGAGGAGTAAAAATTCTGATGGTTATAAAAGCAGTTTTCTCACTGGAAAGTATTATCAAGGAATTGGAATCCCTCTCAAATCCATCTGCCCTGAAAGGTATGGCAAGTTTTGGTATCACTCCTTGCAAAGCATATGGTGTTGGCATTCCTGAACTTCGGAGGATTGCAAAGCGCATAGGTAAAGACCACGAGCTTGCAGCCAGCTTGTGGGCTCATGGATATCGTGAAACTCAGATCCTCGCAAGCATGGTGGATGATGTGCGATATGTTACTGAAGAGTAGATGGATCAATGGGTTATTGAATTTGATTATTGGGAGATATGTGACCAGTGTTGCATGAACTTGTTCGAAGATACGCCATGCGCTTATGAAAAAGCTGTACAGTGGAGCAGAAAGGAAGAAGAGTTCGTAAAACGGGCGGGTTTTGTGCTCATGGCACGTCTTGCTGTGAGTGACAAGAAGGCCGCAGATGAAAATTTTATTGCTTTTTTCCCTATGATCAAAGAAGGGGCATTAGATAAAAGGAACTTTGTGAAAAAAGCTGTTAACTGGGCTCTGCGCCAGATAGGCAAGCGCAATCTCTCGCTGAATGCCCGGGCAATAGAACAGGCTGAAGAATTGCAGCAGACAGGCAATACCAGTGCCAGATGGGTGGCAGCAGATGCCATCCGCGAGCTTACTGGAGAAAAAGTCCAGCAAAAACTGAAATCAAAAAAGGCAAAGTGAGTTTTGCATTTTCTTGGTTTGTATCTTTCCTTAAAAAATAAGAAGACATCCTCTATTACCTTGGATTAATCATTCAGTAAAGCCCTTTATTTGCATTTTCTCAGCATCTCTGAATAGTGCCATCCCTGTTTTCATTCTTTTGAAGTTCAGGGTTTCATAGAATCCCTCTTTACCTGGGGAAGCATATAATATGAAGTTACATTGTGGAATGC
>MVQW01000284.1 GCA_002067265.1 Methanomethylovorans sp. PtaU1.Bin073
ACATATACACCCTCAGGGATGGAACCATTGAATATCCTGAATATATCAGAGAAGAGCAGGATGATTCCTGCAAGGAACATCACGTCACCAACACGAGTGGTCAGGAAAGCCTTCTTTGCTGCGGAAGCTGCAGAGGGTTTCTCAAACCAGAAACCAATGAGCAGGTAAGAACATAGTCCTACGAGTTCCCAACAAATGAAGAACTGAAGAATATTGTCTGATAAGACCACACCAAGCATTGCAGCTGTAAAAAGTGCTGTTTCTGCAAAGTATCTGGGCTGTCCTTTGTCATGGGACATGTAGCCAACAGCGTATATGTGGATAAGAAGGCTCACGAATGTTACCATTGACAGCATAACTGCAGCCAGAGGGTCTATGAGAATACCTACATTCAGTATTGCAAACCAGCTGTAGGACTGGGAAATGACTTCCTCAGGGTTCTGCAACAGGTTCAGCGTTATCATCAATGAGATGACGAAAGAGGTAAAGATAGCAATTATGGGTATGATGGCTCCGCCATTTGGTAGTTTCTTACCAAGGAAGAACGTCAGCACAAAAGCAAGTGCTGGCAGTACAGGTATTAAAAATGCCATGTTTTCTATTGCCATTTTTACCACCTCAATATATTGAGCTTGTCAAGATTGATCATGTCCCTTACCCTGTAAATGGACATCAGGATAGCAAAACCAATGGCTGCCTCAGCTGCTGCAAGAGCAATGGAATACAAGGCAAATACTTGTCCTGTAAGGTCCCCGTTATAGCTTGAGAAAGCCACAAGGTTGATATTTGCAGCGTTAAGCATAAGTTCCACGCACATGAGCATTCTGATTCCGCTTTTCTGGGTCATGAATCCAAAAAGGCCTATTGAGAATATGATGGCTGAAAGTGCAAGATAATAGAATAATGGTATCATTCAGTACCATCTCCTTTTGCCATATAGATAGCTCCCATAAGGGATGCCAGCAAAACAATAGACAGTATTTCAAAAGGCACTACGAAATCCGTGAAGATCAGTTTGCCTATTCCCTGGATATTGCTTTGGTCCATCATGTTCTGCGGGATCTGTTCCACAGTGGTCCATTGGGTAAAACCCGTAGATATTATTACTATTGCAAGGAACAGGAAGGCAATTATCATGCCTGCTATACGCGGCCTGAAGAAATCATATACAGAAGTCAAGATCTGCATAATAGTAAAATTCTTATTCAGCATCTTTATCACTTCCGAAATCCTTCTTCGTGAGCATGACCGCGAACATTATCAATACGCCGATAGCTCCAACGTACACCAGTACCTGAATTACTCCAAGGAACTGGGCATTCAACAAAATGTACAAACCTGCCACAACGAACATTACCACTATTAATGATAATGCAGATCTGACGATATCCTTCGCTGTTACTACGAACAAAGCGCAGGATATGGAAAGTAGAGCCATAACAGCAAAGACCAGTATTTCCAGAACATCTGCAATTATTGAGGTGTCCATCTGCTTACCTCCTTACCAGCTTCTTTTTCAGCATTTATTTCAACCTCTCTTGCCAGCATGTCCGGCGTGAAGAGAAGGTCATTGTGTTCCCACCTAATGACACCTGTCAGGTACACTTTAGAACTTGAGAGAGCTCCCTTAGGACACTGGTCTATGCACAGCCCACAGAAAAGGCAGTGACCCACGTCAATTGAGGGGAACCATCTTTTCTTGTCGCTCTTTGGACCGGTCCGGGCCTTAACTATCTTTATTGCATTGTTGGGACAGGTATTGGCACATATCCCACAACCTATGCACTTGCTTTTATCCAGTTTCTGTAATCCTCTGAACCTATCCGATAGCTTCGTGGGTTCTTCCGGACACATTCTGGTTACAGGAGGTGCGAAATAGATGTGCTTTAATGCCTTTTTGATATTTTTTAGAACCATATTTATCACACTCCCATCAGAGCTAGTGCAATAACCCATCCTAGATTCAGCAAAGATAGGGGTAGTAGTTTCTTCCAGCTTAGGTCTACGACCTGGTCGATCCTGAACCTTGGAACAGCCCAGCGGATCATAATTATAGTCAATATCACAAGCGTTACCTTTCCAAGGAAGAAGGCAGTGGGGAGAACTATTCCAAGCAGCATGTTAGAAGTGAGCATAGTAGGTAGGTTCCATCCTCCCAGGAACAGCAAGACCACAAGCATGGACCCCAGCATCATGTGAATATATTCAGCAAAGAAACCAAGACCGAATCTCATACCAGTGTACTCTGTGATCCATCCTGCAATGAGTTCTTCCTCAGACTCGTTCTGGTCAAAAGGAAGACGTCCCATATCAGCCATCAGGGCTATAAAGAACACTACAAATCCTATGGGCTGCTTGATAATGAACCATAGAGGGTTCTGAGCATGAGCAATATCTATTATATTCAAAGATCCTGCCATTATAGCCACACTTACAACACAGATGCCCAGAGGAACTTCATACCCGATCATACGTGCGAAGTTCCTGAATGCTCCTAGCAGGGAATACTTGTTGTTAGAACTATAGGCTATCATGAAAATACCAATGACAGAAACAGCTGAAACCGCTTCAATATAAAGAATACTTATATCCATGTCGGTTGCAGCTATTGGATATGTGCTGCCATTTATTATTATTGCACCAAAAGGAATGGCGACAAGCATCAGAAAAATAGATCCCATAAGGACTATAGGTCCAAAGACAAATAGCAATTTGTCAGCATTGGCGGGTATGATGTCTTCTTTTGTGAAGAGTTTTATCGCGTCTGCGACCAGCTGGAATATTCCATGAGGACCAACTCTGTTCGGACCATGACGCTGCTGGACGTCAGCTGCGAGTTTACGCTCAAACCAGACAACCAGCATTGCACCCATGAATATGGCACCCATAAGGCAAAGTCCCAGAATACCACGTAGCCAGGGGTTGAAAAGAATATCTGTTAGTTCCATCATGATCACCTGTCAACCTCACTTGTACATGTGTCCATGCTTCCGGCTATTGCCACAATATCTGCAACATTGACTCCTTTAAGAAGCGGAGGTAAAGTCTGCAATGTGGGATATACTGGTCCTCTTATCTTTACACGGTATGGTTTATCGGAACCGTCAGAGACCATATAGAATCCCATTTCACCTCTTGGGTCTTCCACACGATGGAATACTTCTCCGGCAGGTATTCTCATAACAGGTGATCTGCGGCCATAGGCAGTATTTTCTGGGAACAGGGGGCCGCTGGGTATCTGATCAAGACATTGCTCTATTATATACATGCTTTCGCGCATCTCATCAAGACGCACCTGAACTCTTGCAAACACATCACCTGCGGTCTGAGTACATACTTTGAAGTCGAGATCCTTATA
>MVQW01000285.1 GCA_002067265.1 Methanomethylovorans sp. PtaU1.Bin073
AGTTTCCGGAGGGAGCAACTGATTCAATACAACTCCATTTTATTACTTTCACTCCGCTTAAACAATCTATAAAACCTTTGAGTTTTACAGATTGAGGGGGGCATGTCCGTGATTGGAGCAAACTATCCAGGTTGTCGAGACCTGAATAATAGGTAATCATGATAAAGCTATTTGCGCCAACAAATAGCACCATGCCCTATTGTAAAAATGCTATGGTCTTATTTAATGCTTATTAATTGAATCTCTCATATGACTGAGATTATCAAATTAGCTCCTCTTTTCCTCCATTTTAATTTGATGAGCATTTTTTTTAGAAATATCTGTCTAAGTTAATCCTCTCAATCTTATTTTGTAAATTTGTCAGTATCATAAACTGGTATGCCACAAATCTTACTATTGAATTTAGGGTCCTCTTGAAATAACATTCAAATGGACCCTAATACTAATATAAGGGGCGTGTTGCTGAGTTGGAAGAGGTAAATGAAGAGCTTGTTAAGTCTAATGACACATAGAGCAAGCTGATGAATGCGTTAATGAGTGACCCTTCCATACGTGACCTTATGGGCAAGATGATGGAACAAACTGAAGTGTATAAAGAGGATAAGGGGGAAGAAGAAGGATGATTTTCATCTTTTTCTCCTTTTATTTTTACCACTGCTTGATAGTTCAATTTGTTCTCTAAAGAGAAAGAAATCAATTGTTTGATTGAGCGTTGACAAATTTAAAGTAGAGTCATTGATTTGTACATTCGGATTTAAATAGTGGCTTTTCAATCAAGAACTATTATGCAGCACAATGATTCTACAGAAAATGGATTCCACAGATAATGCAATTATATCTTTTTTAGCATAGCACCGTATTTACAGTAATTTCGTTACTGTAAATTAAGACGAAAGCTATAAATACAGAAACAGCATTACTGTAAGTGGTGACTGGTATAAAAATCAAAGATATAGCAAGAATACAAATGGGATATTCATTCAGATCAAAGCTTGAAGCGTCTGAAACTGGAAATATAAAAGTAATCCAGATGAAAGACCTACTCGATGATAACATTGTAGATTGCAATGGATTAATGAAAATCGAGATGCAAACTCCAAAAGAGCAACATTTTGTCCGAAAAGGAGATTTGTTATTCAGATCAAGAGGTCAAATTAACACTTCTGCGGTAATTCTTGAAAATCCAGAAGAGGCCATTGTTGCTTCACCTTTGATAAGGATTAGAATAACAAATCCTGAAATTGTTTTGCCAGAATATTTGAACTGGTACATTAGTCAAACTGATGCTCAGCGTTATCTTACTTCCGTACAGGCAGGAACATCAGTTAATATGATAAGAACTCAGCAATTGGAACAGATGCCTGTTCACATACCTTCTTTGAGTATTCAAAAAAATATTGTTGAGCTGGCAGCATTGTCCGCAAGGGAACGGACAATATTGAACACACTAGCTGAAAAACGAGATAAGTACATTTCAACACTACTAACGCAGATTGCAAAAGAGGACGAGAATAATGAAAAAAATTGACCAAAAAGATATTAATAATGCAGCATGGGCTGCATGTGACACATTCAGAGGAGTTGTTGACCCTGCACAATACAAGGATTACATCCTTGTTATGTTGTTCCTGAAATACATATCCGATGTGTGGCAAGACCATTATGAGTCATACAAGGAACAGTATGGAGATGATGATACCCGAATCAGACGCAAGCTGGAACGTGAAAGATTTGTCCTTCCGGTTGTCAGATTAGTCGAAACCGATGAAAAAACAGGAGAAGAAACATTACTGGATGAGTTCCCTGCTACATATTACAGCCTTTATGATCGCAGGGCTGCTGCTAACATTGGCGAATTGATCAATATTGTTCTTGACCATATTGAAGAATCAAACAAGAGCAAACTTGATGGCGTTTTCCGAAATATTGACTTTAACAGCGAATCAAACCTCGGAAAAACCAAGGACAGGAATAGACGCCTGAAGCAGCTTCTGGAAGATTTCTACAAGCCACAATTGAATATGAAACCAAGCCTTGTTTCTGAAGATGTGATAGGAAACACTTACATTTATCTGATAGAGAAATTTGCTTCCGATTCCGGAAAGAAGGCAGGAGAATTCTTTACTCCATCAAAGGTTACGGAACTGGTTGCAAAGCTTGCCAAGCCAAAATCAGGGGATCGTATATGTGACCCTGCATGTGGCTCTGGTGGTCTTTTAATACAGGCTGGCAGACAGGTAGGCAACCGCGATTTTGCTCTTTTCGGACAGGAATCGAATGGAAGTACATGGGCATTATGCCGGATGAATATGTTCCTGCACAGTTTTGACAGTGCTCGGATTGAGTGGTGCGATACACTGAACAGCCCGCTTCTGGTTGAGGATGACCATTTGATGAAGTTCAATTGTGTTGTTGCCAATCCGCCATTCTCACTGGACAAGTGGGGTGCAGAGAATGCAGAAAGCGACCGATACAACAGATTCTGGCGTGGAGTTCCTCCAAAAAGCAAGGGTGACTGGGCTTTTATCACCCACATGGTAGAGACTGCACTGGAAAAAGAAGGACGTGTCGCTGTGGTTGTTCCTCACGGAGTCCTCTTCAGGGGAGCACAGGAAGGCCAGATACGCCGGAAGATGATAGAGGAGAATCTGCTTGATGCTGTAATCGGACTTCCAGGTAATCTGTTCCAGACAACTAACATTCCTGTGGCTATTCTGGTTTTTGACCGCTCAAGGGAAAAGGATGGAGCCAGAGAAAACTGCAAAGATGTCCTTTTCATTGATGCCAGCCGGGAATTTGTGTCAGGAAAGAATCAAAACACACTTTCAGAAGAGCATATTGCAACAATTATGAAAGTATACGATTCCAGAGAGGATGTGGATAAATACGCTCATGTGGCTGACCTTGCAGAAATTAAGGAGAACGATTTCAACCTGAATATCCCCCGTTATGTGGATACATTCGAGGAGGAAGAGGAGATAGATATCGATGCTGTCCAGCAGGAGATCGATGAACTGGAAAAGGAGCTGGCAGAGGTTCGGATGAAGATGGCTGAGAAGTTGAAGGAGATTCAGAGATGAAGGAGAATTTTAGGTATGGACCAAAATACGATAATTAAATTAATAGATTCTTTCGACGAAATTAGCCAGCATACAGAAGATGAAAATATAGAATTCTGGTATGCACGAGAACTACAACCAATATTAGGATACTCACAGTGGCGTAATTTTGCAGAGATTATTGAAAAGGCCAAAATCGCCTGCCAAAATGCTGGTGTCGAGGTTAAGAACCATTTTGCTGACGTCAGCAAAATGGTCATTATTGGATCAGGGGCAGAACGTGCCATAGATGACGTTATGTTAACCCGCTACGCCTGCTACCTCATTGCCCAGAACGGAGACCCCAGAAAAGAAGAGATTGCATTTGCCCAGACCTATTTCGCGGTCCAGACCAGAAAGCAGGAGATTATCGAAGAGCATATCCACTTACATGAACGCCTGCAGGCAAGGAAAAAACTAACGGAGTCTGAAACAGAGCTTTCCAAAAACATCTATGAAAGAGGGGTGGATGAAAGAGGTTTTGGAAGAATTCGCTCAAAAGGCGATGCTGCATTGTTCGGTGGAAACACTACCCAAACAATGAAAAGGAAACTTGGAGTCCCCTCCCGCCGCCCTCTTGCCGATTTCCTGCCTACAGTTACCATTGCTGCCAAGAATCTGGCAACTGAGATTACAAACCACAATGTAAAGCAACATGACCTACAGGGAGAATCAGATATTTCCACTGAACATGTGCAGAATAATGCCAGTGTCCGCAATATGCTTGGCGAGCGTGGCATCAGACCAGAGGAACTTCCCCCTGAAGAAGACCTGAAAAAACTGGAACGCCGTGTCAAGTCGGCAGAAAAGAAGATGATTAAGGGTAGCGAACTGCCAGAGAGGCAGGAGAGTGGAGAATGAAATTGCCTGATGGATGGAATATCGATTACCTGGACAATGTTACCAAAAGAGGTAGTGGCCATACACCTAATCAAAAATATTCTGAGTATTGGAACGGAGGAATAAAGTGGGTTTCTCTAGCAGATTCTTCTCTATTAGACAAGAGGTTCATTATTTGTACGGCAAAAGAAATATCAGAAGAAGGGCTGAATAATTCATCTGCTGTTTTGCATCCTAAAGGGACTGTTCTTATGTCACGCGATGCAGGAGTTGGGAAAAGCTCAATAATGGGATGCGATATGGCTGTAAGCCAACACTTCATAACATGGGATTGCAAATCCAAAAATATCATCAATAATCTTTTCCTTTATTATTGGTTACAAGCAAAAAAAGGCTATTTTGAACGCCAAGCTGTTGGATCTACAATAAAAACAATTGGTTTACCTTTATTCAAGAAGCTCAAACTTCCTTATCCCCCACTTTCCGAACAAAAAGCCATTGCCGATTTACTCTCCACATGGGATGAGGCCATCGAGAAGACTGAAAGGCTGATTCAGGCTAAAGAAAGAAACCTAAAAAGCCAGATTCAAAAAATAATGGGTAGGCAGGCCATTGAAACAAAAGGATGGTCAGAGGTCCACTTGGGAGAACTTTTTACTGAAGTTACACATAAGGTTGGAGAAAAAGAGTTAACACCTTATAGCATTTCTGCCGGAATTGGATTTGTTTCTCAACGTGAAAAATGGGGCAAAAATATTTCAGGATCTCAACACAAAAACTATATACACCTTAAAACTGGTGAATTCTCCTATAACAAAGGAAACTCAAAACGATATCAGCAAGGTTGTATATATCTGCTTAAAGAAGGAGAAATTTGCGTCCCTAATGTATTTATCAGTTTCAAACCAAAAAACAAGAATGTTGTTCCTGAGTTTTTCGAGCATTATTTCATCGCTGATTATCATGCCCGTGAACTGAAAAGATATATCACAAGCGGGGCTCGATCGGATGGACTACTCAATCTGAACAAGAAGGATTTTTTCAAAATTAAAGTTCCATGTCCATCCCCATATGAGCAAAAAGCCATAGCAGAGGCTCTGACCGCTTTACAGCACGAAATCGACCTGCTCAAACAACTGGCAGAGAAATACAAAGCCCAGAAACGTGGCCTGATGCAGAAGATGCTTACAGGCGAGTGGCGGATGAAACCGGAAATTATTAACCAATATACTGAGGCATAATATGAAGCTTACAGATGTGAAAATTGAGAGATATAAATCTTTCGAGACTGTTCAGTCATTTAGTGTTGATCCCAATGTGACCATATTGGTCGGCAAGAATGAATCGGGAAAAACAGCAGCTTTGGAGGCTATTGCAAAAACAAACTACTTCTCTACTGATGATTCGTTCAAGTTCGATCCAATACATGACTACCCAAGGAAAGGACATGCAAAATATAAAAAATCGGGAAAAGTGGATGAAGCTGTCACAGTGACTTATGAGATTGATGAAGAGGAAGTAGAAACAATTGAGGAGAAAGTAGGCAGCGGCGTTGTTGCCGGGCGGGAACTATCAATTACTACAAAATATGATAATTCTCGAACAATATCTATGCCTGAAATTAAAACAGATGCCTGTTTAAGTCACTTTTGCGAGCAACATGCTGTGAAATTAGAAACATTGGGATTAGGCAATGAGCCATCTAAAGAAACTATTCAGGAACGACTCAAGCAACTGAAAGATAAGAGCGCAACCGCAGATGCAGAAACGAAAGATGAAAACATTTCTTACATTATCACCACACTAGAGGCAGTTCAATCTCTTTTTACTAAACTTGAGTGGAATGATTGGCTAGGTGCACATATTTGGGAAAACTACCTCGAAGAATGGCTACCCAAGTTTATGTATTTTGATGAATACTATGAACTACCATCACGAATAGATATTAATCACCTGTCAACAAATGAACCACGTGACGAAGGTGAAAAGACTGCAAAAGCTCTTTTAGAATTGGCAGGAGTTGAAACGAAGGAGCTTCTTTCTACCAACAATTTTGAAAACTTTGTGGCTGAACTAGAATCCACTTCAAGTGACATTACACAATACATTTTTCAATACTGGAAAAACAATACAGGGTTGAGAGTTCAATTTCAGGTGGAACCACACCCCCAAGATAAGTTTTTGAATATCCGCGTATGGAATGACAAACACCATATGAGCCTTCCGTTATCCAATAGAAGCAAAGGTTTCAATTGGTTCTTTTCGTTTATAGTTTGGTTCAGCCGTATTCAGGAAGACAAAAACAATGATTATATTTTGTTGCTTGATGAACCAGGCCTTAATCTCCATGCAGCTGCGCAATCAGACCTACTGAATTTTATTGAAGATTTATGTGCTAAATATCAAATTATTTACACAACCCATTCCCCCTTCATGGTTCCTTCTGATAAACTTGATAGAGTACGAACCATCTATGAAGGGGAAAAAGGTTCTGAGGTAAGTGAAGCCATTCAACAAAAAGATCCTGATACCTTGTTCCCATTGCAAGCAGCACTTGGTTATAGTATCGCACAGAACTTATTCATCAATAAAAAGAACCTGCTTGTCGAAGGACCATCTGATCTTATCTATCTCACAATGATGTCCTCTATATTAGAATCTAGCGACAGAAAAGGGTTGAGAGATGACGTTACCATTGTTCCAGTTGGAGGTTTGGACAAAGTGACATCTTTCATTTCGCTTCTCAGAGGCCAAAAATTGGATTTGGTCTGCCTTTTAGACTCATTCACGGATCAGAAAGGAAAAAAACGCCTAGAAGATTTGGTTAAACTGAAAATTATAAAAGAAAATAATATACTGTTCTTCGACCAATTTTCAGGAATTAATGGTGACATTGCTGATTTGGAGGACCTATTTGATAAGAGTGAATATTTGAAATTCTTTAATGGAGCATTTACAGAATTAGATGACATTGAGACCCTGCAAGATGAAATGAAGCCAGTAATAGCTCAAATAAATACACATCTTGGAGAGGCAAGATATAATCATTATAGGCCAGCAAATTATGCTAACTCGCAAGGTTATAATGCACAAGATTTTTCAGAAGACACACTTCGGCGCTTTGTAGAAATGTTCACAGAGGTCAACAAGAGGTTTGCTTGAGATTGGACAAAAAACCCAAAAACACAGCCTGATGCAGAAGATGCTTACAGGTGAGTGACGTATGAAAGATGAAATAATTAATAAATACAAGGAGGCATAATTGTGGAAAATGATAACTTTGAGATCAATGAGAAGATTCTTTCTCAGATTCCGGCAGTACAGCTTCTAATAAACCTCGGTTATGAATACCTGAGTCCTGTAGAGGCACTGAAAGAGAGGCAAAACCGCAGCTCCAATGTACTCCTTGAGAACATCCTGCGCAGCCAGCTAAAGAGAATAAACAGGATACAATACAGAGGAAATGAGTACCTTTTCAGTGAAGAGAACATCCAGTCCGCCATCGAGAAACTGAAAAATGTTAGATACGATGGACTGCTGAAAACTAACGAATCAGTATATGATCTCTTGACCCTTGGAACTGCAATGGAGCAAACCATTGAAGGCAACTCCAAGAGCTTCAACCTGAATTATATCGACTGGCGAAATCCTGAAAGGAACAGCTTTCATGTAACTGTTGAGTACAACGTCCAGCGCTCCAGAAGTACTGAAACAGTCCGACCGGACATAGTGCTGTTTGTCAACGGAATTCCTTTTTCTGTAATTGAATGCAAAGCCCCGCAGATAGATGTGGCTCAGGCAGTATCACAATCAATCAGGAACCAGAACGATGGCTATATTCCTAAACTCTATACTTACACTCAACTGCTACTTGCCACAAACAAGAACGATGCAAAGTATGCAACAACAGGAAGTGCCACAAAGTTCTGGAGCATATGGAAAGAAAAGCAGACAGAAGCAGGCAATCCTGAGTTTGAAAAACTTCAGGAACTGGTCAACAAGTCGCTGGAAAAAGACATAATTTCAAAAATTGCATCCACATTTAACATTGAACCCGAAACACTGGAAAAAGAACGTCTTGTTACAGAACAGGACAGAACGATATATTCACTATGCCGTCCAGAAAGGTTGCTGGAACTTGCATGGAAGTTTACCGTGTTTGATGCCGGAATCAAGAAAATAGCTAGATACCAGCAGTATTTTGTCATAAAATCAACCCTCAGACGCACAAAACAATTCAAAGAAGACGGAGCACGCAGAGGAGGAATAATCTGGCATACACAGGGTTCAGGTAAATCCCTTACAATGGTAATGCTGACAAGAAACCTTGCCCTTGATCCTGAACTATTAAACCCCCGTATTGTCCTGGTTACAGACAGGGACGACCTTGATAAACAACTTGGAAACACATTTGCAGCATGTGGTCTTGAAGCAAACCGTGCCACATCCGGACGAAATCTTCTGGAGCTAATTACCAATAAAGAATCAGGCATCATTACTACACTGATCCACAAATTTGACAAAGCATATGCTGCTGAAAAATACCAGGATGAATCCCCTAACATTTTCGTTCTTGTCGATGAGAGCCACCGCACCCAGTTTGGTTCATTCTCTGCACGCATGAGACAAATATTCCCCAATGCATGCTATCTTGGATTCACTGGAACTCCCCTGATGAAAAAAGAAAAGAACAGCTTCACAAAATTCGGAGGGCTCCTTGAACCTTATTATTCTATAACACAAGCAGTAGAAGACGGTGCTGTTGTCCCACTCCTCTATGAAGGAAGACATGTGGAAATGACCCAAAACCAGATAGCTGTTGACCTCTGGTTCGAACGCCATACCAAAGGACTCACTGAAGAGCAAAAAGCAGACCTTAAACGCAAATATTCACGGGCTGAAATGCTGAACAAAGCAGAACAGGTCATTTACATGAGGGCATTTGATATCAGTGAGCACTATCGTGAAAACTGGCAGGGAACTGGGTTCAAGGCCCAGCTCGTAGCTCCAAGTAAACCTGCTGCCCTGAAATATCATGAATACCTGAACGAAATAGGCACCGTTACATCAGAAGTTGTCATTTCCCCACCGGATATGCGTGAAAGTTACGATGAGACAGATGATGAAGCAACCGATGAAGTTGTCAAATTCTGGCAAAAAATGATGAAACGCTATGGTAATGAAGAAGAATACACAAAACAAATTATCAACCAGTTCAAACATGGAAACGATCCGGAAATACTGATAGTAGTAAGCAAACTGATAACAGGATTTGACGCTCCTAAAAATACCGTATTGTATCTGTGTAGAGTTTTACGAGAGCACACCCTTCTTCAAGCCATTGCAAGGGTTAATCGTATTCATGAAAACAAAGAATTTGGATTCATCATAGATTATGCAAGTATTCTCGGAGAACTGGACAAAGCCCTGACAATGTACAGCGCATTTGAAGGCTTCGACGAGTCTGATATTGCAGGTACACTCAGTTCAATAAACAGGGAAATTGAAAAACTACCGGAAAGATACTCAAACCTCTGGGATTTCTTCAAAACAGTAAAACATGCTTATGATGAAGAAGAATACGAACGTTTACTGGCAGATGAGGAACTAAGAGAGGATTTTTATGCTCGTCTTTCCGAGTATTCCAGAAATCTCTCAATTGCCCTGTCTTCTGACCGCTTTTTATCAGAAACGGACGAGGATACATTATCAAGATACAAAGCCGACCTTTGTAAATTCCAATCTCTGAAAAAGTCAGTTAAATTGCGATATGCGGAAGCAATTGATTACAGAGACTATGAACCAAAAATAAAGAAGCTTCTGGATACACACATACAGGCAGATGAAGTAATACAACTCAACGAACCCGTCAATATCTTTGATAATGAAATGTTCGACCAGGTTAAGGAAGAACATGGAATTTATGATACAAAAAAGACCGCTGCCTCCAGAGCCGATACAATTGCACATGCCACCAAAAAAGTGATCATTGACAAAATGGACACTGATCCTGCTTTCTATGAGAAATTCTCAAAGCTGATACAGCAGGCTATCGAAGATTTTAGAGCAAAGAGAATCTCAGATATGGACTATCTAATAAAAGTCACAGATATCAGAAACAAGATAGTTGGAAAAGTACATGATAAAGTACCAGGACAACTAACTGATAATGAAGATGCTATAGCTTATTACGGGGTTATCAAACCCTTTATAAAAAAGAATGAACTGGACGAAAATGAACTGGATTCCATTATCGCAGATACTGCCATAGCTATCCATGAAATCATTCAGAAACACAACAAAGTCAATTTCTGGGATGATGAAGATGCTAAAAACCAAACCGTCAATGAAATTGATGACTATCTGTACGATGAATTGAAAAACGCACAAGATATCGATCTGTCAACTGAACAAATGGACGAAATTATAGATAAAGTCCTGCAGGTTGCAGAACACAGGAGTTACAAATGACCGTAGAAACAAATTGTGAAAAACGGTCATTTACCTATGGTAAAAAAACCATTGAATACCAGCTCTTTTGCTCCAAAAGAAAAACACTGGAAATTGCAGTTCATCCTGACAGTATAATAATTGTCAAAGCACCGAATGATTCTGAAATATCACTAATTGAAAAAAAGATACATAAAAGAGCAAGGTGGATCCTAAAACAGTTTGCTTATTTCCAGCAATTCACTCCAAAAACACCAGAGAGAGTTTACATTAGCGGAGAGACACACCTGTATCTTGGAAAACAATATCGTTTAAAAGTCACACAGGGACAGGAAAATAGCGTAAAACTGTCTAGAGGGATTTTCCAGGTTAGCTGTAGCGATGAACCAAAACCAGAATTAGTAAAAAAACTCATGAAAAAATGGTATATGGATAAGGCAAAGATTCAATTTAATAAAAGTTTTGAGATATACTGGCCAAAGTTTAATTCTATGGGCTTTGATAAACCTTCAATTTCTGTAAAACGGATGCAAAAAAGGTGGGGAAGCCTGTCAGAAAAAGGCACCATGATGCTAAATACAGAACTTATCAAAGCCCCTAAAGAATGCATTGATTATGTGATTGTTCATGAACTCTGCCATTTAAAGCATCATAACCATAGTTCTGAATATTACAAAATGCTTGATTCATTTATGCCAGATTGGGAAAAGATAAAACATAAACTAGAACTCAGTATGGCTTAAAACCAAAATCCCTATGAAATTACTCAAGACATTTGAGTATATCTTGGATCATGGACAGGTGCCACATATCTCGTCCTTCTTCGCATACCCTTGCCGGAAAAATCAGCATCAATTAGTCTTGAAACATGCATTTTTTCTATGATCTCATAGAAACGGGTATACCAAGCTCTGTAACCTCGTGGAATGACGTGTATAGCTCACCAACCTGAAGCTTATTGTCCTTTGCTATCATACCAAGTAAAGTGTTCTCATGATCAGAAAGCGATTTGATATTACGACAAAGATGAAGAAGCCGTGAAGCTTGCAATTAATAAGAAATTGCTTGATCCTGAACATCCTAATGTTTCAGGCTGCATCAACAATCTGGCTTTACTGTATGATTCAATGGGAAGGTATGAGGAAGCATTATCGCTTTACAAACAAGCTCTTGAAATCAGTGAAAAAGCACTTGGTAAAGCCCATCCCACCTACAAAACTATAAACGATAATTTAAACTCACTTCTATTTAAACTCGGCCAATAATCCATAATTTCAATAGTAACTCTTATATATTATTCCACCAATTTTTACATTGTCATGCGCCAACATGACGTAAACTAAGGAGCAAACTATTATGTCGAATATCGAAAACTCATTAGACGTAGCTTCAGCTATGTCTATCAGAGGCTGTGAAGCCTCTCTGAAAGACATTTCTGTAAGATCCCGCGAGATAGCTTCGCTAATCTACGATGACAACAGAGAACTCATTGACAATGATGCAGAGTTTGGTTCTGAATGGAACAAGCGTGTAGCAAGAACTATCAAACATCTCGCAGGGGTGGCATGATGTCGCGGCTTGTCTTGCGGCCTTTCAAGGAGCATTCCGAATCTGCAGAGGAGATACTTGGATTTAGCGAGGGAGTGTTCTACACTTCACAGAAGCACAGGGTCCTCCTGGTCCCTGTTCCCGAACAAAAAGAGGTGTCAAGATGATATCCTCTTTCCTGTATGAGGTCAGACATATCATCTTCTTCTATATCATAGGGGACCTGATAACCACCCAGGCAGCCTTGAGACTGGGTGCCTATGAAGCCAATCCTTTCCTGATAAGCTTTACAACATCAGTGGTCCTGAAGCTTGTCTTTCTGGTCCTGCTGTTTATTGTCTACAGGTCCCTGCAACAAAGAAAACTTTCCTGGGATATATGCAGGCACTCCATAGCAGGTATCGGAGTGATCGCCACGGTCAGCAATCTGCTTGTGATCCTGTGGGGATCTTCAATATTCCAGCTTGCAGGGGTGGTATGATGGCACGGGCAAAATACCGCATCAAGCACAATAACGGCAGCGGGATGTATGTTACTTTGCCGTCAGAGCTGGCCTGTTCCCTGGGGATCAAGGACCTGGAAGGGAATCTCAAGGTGAGGTGTGTCAGGTTCGAGCTTGGCCATGATGATAAAGGACCGTATGGTATCATCAGGCCAGCAGCGGACTGAGCCAGGAAATATTCTCTGCTTAATTTACCTGCGTATGCTGCACAAGTTCGCCCTGCCGGTCACTCATGAGTTTGGGTGTTACTTCCATGTAACAGACCTGGACTTCTATTATGCGGTGGTCAGTTACTACTCTGACCATGTAACAGACCGCTACAACCATCATATCAGGTTAGGGGACCGGGTCTTTAAGTTCTGGAGCAAGCAGGGCGGGCTGTACAATCCGAAAACCAGGAAACTTGCCTTTGAGTATATGCTGCAGTGGACCGATAAGGAAGGTGCCAGTAAATGCACTTACACCATCAAGCCTTTGTTTGGCAAAGGTACGCGGACAAAGACAGGGAAACTCCTGAACCTCCCTTCCGTGGGTGTGAACATCCACATCCAGTCCTCTTACATCGACCTGGATGAACATTTCAATATCATCTGGGAGTTCATGCGTTACATCGATGCAGACAGGTTCCAGCACTGTATTGACCGCTCAAGATCCACTATATACCAGATGGCCCGCCATATAAGGTATCATGAAAAGCATGAGCATGATATGGTAACCATGCTCCAGGCAATAGAAAAAGAGTCTTCCATGCTTGGGGATTCCAAGCTGATCAAGACCCTGAGATCCGGCAAGTACGATATGTACAAGCTGGATAATCCTAACTTCTCGGTATGCAATATCAAGACAGAGTTCCATCATTCGGTCAAATCGTACAGGATCACCAATTTCCTGGACCGCAGACCGGAGGATCCTTTAAGACATCCCAAACTTGAGGTATTCCTCAAGTCAGACTCTGACCAGAACCCTTCCATCAACCAATACCTGAACCTCAAGAAGGATCTGGATAACCTGCTTATCAAGCTCATCAACTTCATCGGTCCTATAGAATACGTCTCTGATTCCTATTTCGATGCCGAGAAGATCTTTGAATACCGGTATGATCTCCCAGAGTGGAACTACAAGACCACTTCAACCGAGGTGCAGCACATTGACCTCGGGGAGAACATGCAGGCCATCAAGGCCCTGGCGTTCATAGCCCTGCAATCCGAAGGCTGTGCAGACTTCCGGGACATCCAGGAAGGCACCGAGATCCCGGAGCGGTCCCTGTGGAGGTACATCAACCACTGGAAAGCCGAAGGCATCCTGGACAGCGTAAGACACCAATGCACCCAGGTCTTTTTCAAGACCCGCTCCCTCTGGGAAGCCGCCAGAAAACCCCTTGCGGACCTGTGCAGCGTCCTTAAGATCGGCTTCAA
>MVQW01000286.1 GCA_002067265.1 Methanomethylovorans sp. PtaU1.Bin073
AAGAACTGTCCGGAGCAGGCAATAACAGTTACTGAATTTCTTGCTGTGATTGATCAGAGCAAGTGTACTGCCTGCGGCATCTGCGTTGAGAAATGTCCTCAGCATACAATACATATAAGGGGTGTACTATGACATACAAGACATCGATAGGGCTGAACGAGAATGTTGTTGGAGCATTATGCTACATTGGGTTCTGGTTCACTGGAATACTTTTCCTCTTGATAGAAAGGGAAAACAAATTTGTCCGTTTCCATGCCATGCAATCTGTCTTAGTATTCATGCCACTGGCTTTGATCGTATTCCTTATCGGGTGGATCCCCTATTTCGGTTGGGTGCTTGCAGACTTTGTAGGAATGTTCTCCCTCTTCTTGTTGCTGGCCTTCGTTATAATGGCATATGAGGGAGGGAAGTTCAAAGTCCCTCTTGTAGGCAAATATGCCTATGACTCAGTGTACAAGAATAAGTAACCAATAAGTAAGGATGTTGTGTTTCACAACATCTTTTATTAATTTGATTTTTTCTTCTCTTTCATTGTGGCTTCGAAAGTTTAAAAAATACCTATCACCATCTATGGACTACTCATTTTCCGGAAGGGAGGGTAAATTATTAAAGAAGAGATATGGATCGAAAAATATCGGCCTATGCGACTTGATGATATTGTAGGTCAAAAAGAGGCTATTGAGAGACTCAAATCTTATGTAAAGAGTCGAAACCTTCCACACTTGCTTTTTTCAGGTCCTCCGGGTGTAGGAAAAACAGCTACGGCTGTTTCTATCGCCAAAGAGCTTTTTTTAGATTCATGGAGGGAGAACTTCACTGAGCTGAATGCATCTGACGAAAGGGGAATTGATGTTGTACGTACTAAGATCAAGAACTTTGCTAAAACATCCCCTATTGGTGGGGCCGACTTTAAGATTATCTTCCTTGATGAGGCTGATGCTCTGACATCAGATGCTCAGGCAGCATTACGAAGGACCATGGAGCGTTACACTAATAATTGTCGTTTCATTCTTTCTTGTAACTATTCTTCAAAGATCATCGAGCCTATACAGTCAAGGTGCGCAGTTTACAGGTTCCGCCCTCTTTCGGACGATGCGGTCACTGAAAGAGTGTTATTTGTGGCCAGTAATGAAGGACTTGAAGTTGCAGGCGATGGTATAGAAGCTATAAAGTATGTAGCTCAAGGTGATATGCGTAAAGCTATCAATGCATTACAGGCGGCTTCACTAGTTGACAAAACTGTACATAAAGATACTATTTATAAAATAACTGCTACAGCACGTCCTGAACAGATCACAGATCTGATCAACACTGCCCTTAGTGGTAATTTCATGGCTGCACGCAAACACTTAGATACGCTTCTTCTTGACCAGGGGCTTTCAGGAGAAGATGTAGTAGGTCAAATATATCGTGCCATGTTCAATCTTTCAATTCCTCAGGAGAAAATGGTTGAACTGATCGATGTTATAGGAGAAGTGGATTTCAGAATAGCTGAAGGAGCTAATGAAAGGATTCAGCTTGAAGCATTGATTGCACATTTTACTTTAAGAGGAAGGGATTAGAACGGCTCTTCAAGAACTACTCGCTAATATCTTTGGAAACTTCCCTGAATGGCTTGCCACAATACTCATAAGCTGTTTACCTGTGGCAGAACTAAGAGGTGCCATACCCATTGCGATACTGCAGTATCAAATGAGTCCAGTTGAGGCGTATATACTTGCAGTTATAGGTAATATGATCCCAGTTATCCCTCTTCTTTTATATCTGGATCCAGTGTCCAGTTATTTAAGGCAATTTAGGTCATGGGACCGGTTTTTTACTTGGCTTTTTAGCCGTACCCATCGAAATCACTCAGATACATTTGAAAAATATGGCACTTTAGGGTTAGCTATATTTGTTGCCATTCCTTTCCCGGCAACAGGTGCCTGGTCAGGTTGTGCTGCAGCCTTTGTTTTTGGAATAGGCTTTAAGCACGCCCTTATGGCCATAACTGCAGGAGTTCTCATTGCAGGTCTAATTGTTACAGTCGTTACCCTCGGTGGGCTAAGCCTGTCTAACCTGTTTCTTTGAATATTAATATATGGGAAAATGTAAACTGTAATTATTTGTACATCTTCTTGGAAAGCATGTCCTTTGCAAGGGCGATGTCTTCAGATTTTACAGTTTTCCTTCCTGCATGTTCGGCTAGCTTTATCGCTTCCCTGGAAATATCCAATCCATACTCTTCGAGTATCTCGGATAGAGCCATTGCTGCGGATTCACTAACTCTTTGGGAACCAGCACTTCTTATAAGCCTTTCTATTGGTGCAAGTGGAATTATTGTCAATTTTTGTCCTCCTAAATATGCTAATTTCAGATTAGATTCCTATTAAGTACTTGATTACAAAAATGAATTATAAATAGTTATCTTCGATGATTTATAATGCATAATTGTCTTTAAGTGTTGAACAACGGTATAATAAGGTAAATATGTTATAAATAATGTACCATTGCCACAATTCTCTTCTTTTTGTGGCATAATGGTTCTAAAAAGAAACAATAGGATGTTATTGCTCTTTTTCTAGCTTTTTGAGTTTCGTAGCAATATCCTTCCCCAAACGCTGACACTCCTTCAAGTCCTTTTCTTCGGGAACATATTGTACCCTTAGAACAGGGTCTACCACTTTCATGCCTGCCTCACGCATTTTTTCCGCTATCATTACGGGTGCTTCACCACTCCATCCATAAGACCCAAAAGCAGCTCCTATTTTTCCTTCTACTCCCACAGTTATTAGTGCATCAAGAAACTTTGCAATGGGTTCAAGCATTTTGTAATAAAAGGTCGAAGAACCTATGGCTATGCCATCGTAAGTGGCAGCGTCTTTTGGATCCCACTCGTAGAAGTTGTCAACTCTTACTTCTATATGTTTCTGACTTGCACCTTCAGCTATAGCTTCAGCCATCATTTGAGTGCTTCCCTGGGTACTAAGATAAACTATTGCAAGTTTAGTCATTTTGTTAATCCCCTGTTTTCTCCGGAGGACTCAGGATAAAATATAATCTCAAATAAGTCCCTTATTTTTAAATGGATTTTTTTCTTTGATAAATCTTTCCAGATCTCAATATATTCTGGATATGTTTATTGCCTATCAGGTTCATCATGAACCTAAACCCTTGTTTAAAGGAGGTTTCATGGATGAGTGAGAAATATGCGCCTCATATTGAAGAGCTGGAAAAGGCGCTTAATGGCATAGATCAAGATGATATCAAAAACGAATTCAATAAACTCCTCAAGTTCCGTGTACCTCTTGAAGAAGCAAAAAGAAC
>MVQW01000287.1 GCA_002067265.1 Methanomethylovorans sp. PtaU1.Bin073
GTGAACGGGAGTTTGAGGCGAAGTATATCTCAGAGCCACGATGGCTATACTATTTATTATACACTTACTGTAAAGGACCTGAACTATACGTTAACTGATATCGAAACAGGCATAATAAACAATGGAAGTATGGATGTTTTTACGCCGGTGGATTCAAGAGAACCGCTGCTTGAACAGCTCACCACTGAATACGAGCAGGAACTCAATACTGGTGTATCGCCGGATATTGTACTTGGTTTATCCAATATACGCTCTTTTACTTACGGACCCTGGCAGCATTATGCAGGCGGACCACTGAACATCCTTACAGGTCCCTCCATAGCAGGGTCTGTGAATGCAGGCACAGTGTATGCCCAGAAACGTGTTTTTGATGCTGTAGATCCCTGGTCTTTGATGTACACAGGCTACTATAATGGAAAGACTATGTACTCTGATATAAAAAGAGATACATCAGGCTATGATTTGGAGAATGGTAATCTTTCATCTTTCTATGATCATCTTGCTCAGAACGGTTCTTTTAACATGGATGTAGAGGAAAGCATGAGCAATTCAATGGCAGATGCCGGTACAAGCCTGCAGCAAGTGGAAGATAATGCTTCAGTGACTATGGCGGTTTCCAATTACACAGAAGTTGTAAAAAACGGATGGATCTTTAATGACAGGATGTGGAACCATGAAGAGCCTGATCTGATTCATAACGTGGCCAGTACAATATACAGTGCCGAGGTAATACCGGAAATAATAAGAACTGGAGTAAATGACAGGCCTGCAACAAGGGATGTGCAGGTTGAGACGTTTTTTGATCCCGATACTGTAAGGCTCAGCAAGAGTTTTTCTTATTATCATCTGACCTGGGATGCTGAATATGTTGTTTCATTATGGCATGATGGGGCCATTGTTCCGGGATATGCATTCGAGAACACAAGCAGAATAACTTACAGTGAGAGAATAATGAAACCCAGTTCAATTACTGATCTGGATATTGCCAACTGGCAGATAACAAATGCTCGGCTTGATCACCTTTCCACATCTCTGGAAAACCTCAAGGTCACACCAGTGATGATGTACGCAGGAAATGATGTACTTCTTGAACTGGAAAGGGAAGGTGGTTACCTTAACAGTGAATCGCATTCATTTGACTGGGACATCGAGTATCTTGTGGAATTTGATGTATATTCTCAGTGGGAGCTGGACTATGATTATGCCTATACGTACACAGGCGTGATAGACAGCGGACATGATAATGAAAGGCTGGCTAAGTATGATTCTGTGCAGCAGTCGCATAAGGAACTTGAGACAGAGAATATTACTCTCGTTTATCACAAATGCTTCAGGACCAATACCTATGAGGGTCTTGAAGATTATGACCAGCCTATAGACCATGATTTCACCAATACCACTGTGATCGTTGACGGAGTGGAGCTGACTGATACGTGTTGCAGTGATGCTGCCGATAAGTACAGGGGATCTTATGTCAATCTCGTGCAGATAGAAACTGATTATCAAGAGTATCATAATGGCAATCTTCTGCCCCGGCGGACTATTGCATGCGATGTGCCAGAGTGGCTTCCTGGTCTTATGACAGAGGAATTGCTATCCATGCTGCATGAAATGGATGAAACAGGTCCCTCGCGTAAAGTCTCTCTGATGGGTGATAACCTGGGACGCAATCCTGCGGATCTCTTTTATGAAGCTGCACAGGACATGTCCTTTGAAATGGAAAACGAAAGGGAGGAATATGTGCAGGCTCAGGGTCATTTCAGTGGGAATAATTTCACTACCTGCAGCGACGCAGCCCGTATGATCGTAAGGAATGAGGCTTATGAGAATACAGTGCAGGAACTTGTGAGTAGCAATGGAAGAGTAAGAGACTCTTTAGACGGATATGTGAACGATGCTTTCCAGGAGGAAAAGGGATCTATGCTTTCAGATCTTTTGGGTGGTCTTTCGCCTTCTGAATTGCTTTTTGATAATCCTGCTTTGTCCATGGCAACAAATTCCCTTGCACAGGATATGGGTGTGATGGATACTATGGAAGTGGTCGGCTGGCCTCACAGCAAATACAGGTGGACTGAGAACATGACTCTGCTGGTGGATCAGTATCCTGATTATCTATACCATGATGAAGGATTTGACCTGCAGGAGCAGTTCGTATGGGAAGACGAGGTCACAGGCAAGACAATATATCCTCTGGCAGTGCGTAATACATGTGTATTTTCCGGGGATGTAAGCGGTGAGGTTGCAGATATTATGCAAGGGTGCACTGATCCGGTAAAAACTGCTGTCTCAGAGCAGATGAGCAGCAGTATCCTTGAAGTGAATTCACAGGTGGATGAAGTGCTCATGCAGATGCAGGCTGAGGCTGTGAATCTGACACAGGCTGGAGTAAGCACAGATACTGCTCTGCTTCGGGATAATCAGACAAGGCTTGTGAATACCTATGCTGATCAGCTTCGGGTAGATATTCCGGTGCAGATAAGCAGACAGGTGGCTGCTGATCCTGTGCTATCTACATGTATAGATCCGGAGCTGGCGGAAATCCTGACACAACAGTACCTGAATTCTTTAAGTAATGAAGAGCTGGTAGCTATGACCTCGGACGACACTCTGGCAAAGGATCTCTTTGGTATGCTCAAGGCTAACATGGATTTGAACAGTGTCACGAATCGCGGAGAGGTTGATATTGCTATGTTGCGCCTTGAAGCTGACATGCAGATGGGTGTATCTGATGGTGTGTGTGCGGCTATCGATGTGTGTCATGAGACCATTGATGAATGTTTTTCCAATATCGATAATGAATTGCAAACAAAACTTGATGATTCAGCTAATAAACTGACTGGCAAAGCCGCAGAGAATGTTGCAAAAAGACTTGAAACAGCCATGAGATGCGTGCCTGCTGGTCTGCCATTGCTCCCACCAAACTGGGTATGCACGATAAATCTATGGGAATATGATGTGAAAGGCATGTACAAGAGTTTCAGTGTGGTTGATATGGATAATGAATGTATCGTTGATCCGTTCCTTGGGCATAAAGCACAGGCGTATGTGAGAGATGATCAAAGGGTAAAACATCCTACACAAAAGAGTTTAGATGGAAGTTCCATATTCTTAGGAAGGAACGCTCCCATTTATTTTTCATTTAATGGTTACGCTGCAACAGTCGTAGGACCTGGGCCAAAAGGAGTTGGAGACAAGATTGGTGGAAGGGAAGAAAAATCTCCAGGTTATGACAATTTTGAGCTACAATTTTGAGGTTAAAACATGAATAACAAATTCATATTTCTATTTTACATTCTATGTCTCTTAATTTTGCCTATCGTGGGGTCAGCAGAAAGCCCCTATGGTAAAATTGATGTATATTTTAATGGAAAATTATATCCTGGTTCAGAAACGCCAAAACCAGTTTTGGACATTGGAGAGCCTTTCAAAGTTAGATTTGATGTTATTCCGTATCAACGCTGTGAAATTTCTGCAATGCTGACAACTATTGATGAAAAAGATTTCAGAATAATCAATGGCTCCACAAGTGAAATGAGCAAATATACCGGTGGGATTATAGAAAAGAATGAAACAAAAACCTATGAATGGACATTAGTTCCTACCGAGAATTGGGCTGGCGGCAGTGTACCACTAGATTTTGTATACCAATTTGATGATTTGAATTCTTTTGATACACTCACAAAAGGCCGATTCACCGCCGCATACATAACCGTCAGTGAAGAATACTATAATGGCTACTCAGTTGAAACATCAGCAGCAACTCCCTCAGAAGAGCCTGCAAAGACTCCTGGTTTCATTCTGTCTGTAGCTGTCGGGATGTTGTTATTGGCTGGGGTGTGCAGAAGAAAACTATGATCTTCTGCTTCATCAATTGAAAATATTGGAACGTGCCGCCTGCGGCGGGGTTGTTATTTTGGAATAGGGATTTTGGTTTTAATACATTTGTTTGTCTTGTTTGTTTTCCCATTCCTTGAGCAGTTCCTGGCAGGCTTCTCTTTCAATGGTCATGAATTCTATTGCTGAGGGCTGTTCGCCTTTGAGGATGCTGTAGATGTTGCTATCGTTAAAGCCGATGCTTGCGACTTCTTCAGTGGTGGTGCCGTAGTGGATGCGTTTGATCCCGGCCCAGCAGATAGCTGCCAGACACATGGGGCATGGTTGTGAAGTGGTGTAGATCTCGCAATCTGAGAGGTCGAATTGTTTTAGTTTCTGTGATGCCCTGCGGATAGCCAATATTTCAGCATGG
>MVQW01000288.1 GCA_002067265.1 Methanomethylovorans sp. PtaU1.Bin073
TTTTCCACGGTGAGCCTGTTAAGTACGATGCAAAATCCCTGCGTGAACTTCGCAAGAACGTGGGCATTGTATTCCAGAATTCTGATGATCAGCTTTTTGCACCCAGCATTTATCAGGATGTGGCTTTCGGTCCCATTAACCTGGGTTATTCCAAGGAGAAAGTCAATTCTGTAGTGCAGAGTACCCTTGATTATGTGGGGCTTAACCCGCTTAAGAAAAAACCCCCGCATCACTTAAGCGGAGGTCAGAAAAAGAGAGTTGCCATTGCAGGTATTGTTGCCATGGAACCTGAGGTTATTATTCTCGATGAGCCCCTGTCCAATCTTGATCCAGTGGGTGCGGATGAGGTTATGGACCTTCTGAACGAACTGAATTATTTTGGTAAAACGATAATCATCTCTACCCATGATGTCGATCTGGCCTATAAATGGGCGGATTATGTTTTCATCATGACCAATCACCAGATGATCGGAGAAGGAACGCCTGAAGATATTTTCAGGAATGAGGAACTTCTCCAGAGGGCTTATCTGAGAAAGCCCCAGATCCTTGAAGTGCATGAGGAACTACGCAGGCGCAGTCTTGTCAAGACAAATGGTTGTCCTAAGGATATTCCGGGTCTTGTAAGGATACTAAAAGAGCCGGAGCTAATGTGGGTAAAAGTTTCACCCGATGTTAAAGTCGGGGATAGTGTGAACCTAGGGCTGCTTCACGGTGAGTTTGCACTGAACTATCCTATGGAGGCTGTAAATGGTAAGGTACTCCACATACATGAAGACTGTATGGCAATAGTGGAACTCAGCAGGCGTTACGTGCGTGCAGGCTCTATCATGATCTATGATACTGACCATCATGATGCTGGCTTCCTGCGTTTGTTCATCGCCAACGGGGATGTGGATACTGTGGGTGCCATGGGCAAAAGGAGCAAACTCATAGCTGAAAGGGATGACATACACCTTGATATCACTTCAGGGGTCATCGACCGCTCCATTCTCAATGCTCTCTGTGGGCAGAGGTGCCTTATAATCACACATGGAGGGATGATCTACCATGCATTTGAACGTATCACTCATTATATTGGAGAAAGCGGTATCAATATCCATGTTGATATCATAAATGAGAATGGAGATATTTCCTCTCTTGCAACAGCCTGCACCGGGCAGGTATCATGCGTTCAACCTTCAGAAGAGCATCATATAAAGGGTAATTAAAGCTCCCTATATGTTCTTTTGAGAAGCAAAGCATCTCCTTCATTATCAGGACTTTCGGATATCACAAGGCCTTTTACTCGAAAGTCCTTGAAGGCCTGTAACAGTTCAACGTACTTAAGATCGGATTCTTGCAGACGCAAGTGGTTCTTTTCTCCCTTTGGTCCATATTCAATACCTGAAATATGGACATGCATGTTTTCCAGAGCTTCTCTTCCAAGCACGTTTTCGACTTTCTCAAATACAGCAGCGAACTCTTCATAGGAATTCTCTTTGCCATTACTTCTTGCGTGCAGATGTGCAAAATCGATGCATGGTAAGACTTTCTCCAATTGGCTGCACATATTGAGTGTTTCATCGAGGCTACCGAATTGTGTAGGTTTGCCTGTGGTTTCTGGTCTCAATATCGCATCAATTCCTTCTTCAGCCATTCTGGCAGTGAGTTCCTGCAGTTTTTGCAGAACCCTGGCGAATACGTCTTCAGGCTTATCTTTCTGGTAGTATGCTGGATGAAATACTATTGATCGAGCCCCGCAGATTGAACCTATGAGTGCAGAGTCGTATATCCTTTTGATGCTGGCATCTATCTTTTCAGGTTCAGGTGAATTCAGGTTGATATAGTACGGTGCATGCACGCTAAGGGCTATATTCTCAGATGTGCCTATTTTCTGCACTTCTTTTGCAGAATTAGCTCCCATCTTGACTCCGCGCACGAACTCAATTTCCATGCATCCAAGCCCGAGTTCCTTCACTCGGCGGATGCCTTCTATCGTGGTGCCTTTAGCTGAGGAGTAAGGTGCACCGGCTGTACCAAACAGTAATTCTTTGTGGTTCATCAGACTATGCCCAGATGCTGTTTGAGTTCTTTCATGCGCTGTGCAGATATTTTCTGCTCTACCAGTTCCATGATAGTGTCGATATCTTCAGGCTCAAGAGAGTGTATGTCTTCTTTGTCTTCCAGTGCAAGTTTCACCAGATAGTCCAATTCTTCCACATTCAGGCGCTCCATTCTCTCCCTGAAATCTTCAGCAGATTCTGCTATCTTGTGGGATATTGGTCTGAGGATGAAAGGATAATTGTGTCCTGCTGATGATGTTGTGTTCCCGCTAAGTTCAGGTGCAAGCTTGTCGAATATCTGCTTATCCATGTCGCTGAATACTCTGCTCATGGATTTTAGTTGTAAAAGCTAGTTTATAAAATTATGTTCCGGTTTAACCCTTCAGATGCCCGTGGATATCTATCTCTCCCTGCACAATTCTTGTGGAAGAGATACGTATCTGATCCTCAGCGAGGACGTAATCTATCTTTACGATCTCGATATCCTTTATGTTCTTCTCGGCTCTGAGTTTGTTTATTTTCAGGGCAACAGGATATGTTTCAGGAGAAACTACAATGTAGTCGTAATCCTTTGTAAGGGTCTTTCCAAAGGAGTCATTCAGCTCTATAATAGTATACTTTTGCCCTTCTGCAATTTGCTCTATATATCTAATGACCCTTTCCTTACGAATACTGTAATCAGGTATCTTGCGAGGGCGCTTGTTTGCCATTTCGTTGGATGTGAGTCCTATGTCAACTTCTCCATTGCCGGAAAGCTCAAAGGCTTTTCTTAATAGTTCTCTGTGTCCATCATGAAGACACTCAAAAGTTCCACCGACTACTACTTTGGGCATTGGTGGTATAAAGGGTATTTTATAAAATAAATGTTTGCCTGCAAATGTCAGGCAGTTTGGAATGTAAAATTAGTTTGTAATTAGTAAAGTATATTACCTTTAGTAAATATTTGTCTTTTACAGGATTACTTTTTGAGCAATCTATAGGCAAAGAGGCATTAGTAGTGGATAAAATACCAATTAAAAAGCCCGGCATATGCCTGATCCTAATCTCATCTACTTTCCTAGCTATGTGGATCTTGGCACTTATCCCAATCCCTCCATCTCATTTTAAACCTCAGACTGTTGATAACATATACATATTTAGTTTGTATTTGTTTTCTTTTTTAATCCCTGCAGTTGGGCTTTTGCTATTTCTGAATCATATAAAGAAAATCTCCTCAAGATGGTATTGGGGAGTACCCCTGTTATTTACGGTGGTATTGATTACATTGAATCGCGATAACAATATATTAGGGCCATTTTATGATACATCTTTCATTGTAAGTTATGGTGAGATATCGGATTTTCTCTCAAACAGTTTTTTTAAGTATTCTGTCTCAATAGTCTATTGTCTTTCTATGTTGTTATTTACCATGTCAGTACCAGAAAATAGAAGAAACAAAATGTCTCCTCCTTTTAAAATTTCATTATTTACACTTGCTTGCGTTGTTATTTTCACTATAGTGGATGTGTTATCTAGATACAAACATATAGGTACAGTATCATTAAGTGAAAATTTTGGACTTTTATACATCCTAGGCATATTCTTTTTTGGCCTATCTTTGACATGGTCTGGTATTCACTATGAAGCAGAATAGTTTTTATCTATGGGCATAGGACACATTGTTTAAACAATTTGATTCCATGAAAGAACGATGTGTCAATTATTACTTTCACTCTGCTCTCTTCATGTATATATATTCTAAAGACCAATAATTCATCGAATTGTGCACCGGAAGTTAACATGTGCACCATAAGGAGTCTTTAAATGTCAGAAATACTACTTGAGGATCTGGACCATGTCGGTCCCGCAACAGCACAAAAACTAGTGGAAGCAGGCTTTTCAACCGTAGAGGCCATTGCTGTATCTTCTCCCGCAGAACTTGCGGCTACTGCTGATATAGGTGAGTCCACAGCATCTAAGATCATCCAGGCAGCTCGTAAAGCTGCTGATATAGGTGGTTTTGAAACAGGTGATGTAGTAATGGAACGCAGGAAGCTGGTAGGTAAGCTCTCAACAGGTTGCAAAGAGTTCAATGAGATCATGGGAGGAGGAATAGACTCCCAAGCCATAACTGAGGTATATGGCGAATTTGGGTCAGGTAAGACTCAAGTTGCTCACCAGTTAGCTGTCAATGTACAGTTGCCCCGTGAAAAAGGAGGATTGGATGGTTCTGTGGTAATAATAGATACCGAGAACACTTTCAGGCCTGAGAGGATAAAGCAGATGGTAGATGGCCTTTCAGAGTTATACGGTGAAGACTATGATGTAGAAGAATTCCTCAAGCACATACATGTGGCAAGGGCATACAACTCAAACCATCAGATCCTGCTCGTGGATGCAGCATCAGAACTTGCTAACCAGCTCAAAGATTCTGAGAAACCGGTGAGACTACTCATAGTTGACTCCTTGACAGCGCATTTCAGGGCTGAGTACATAGGGCGTGGGACCCTTGCTGACAGGCAGCAAAAGCTCAACAAACACCTCCACGACATCCAGAGATTCGGTGACCTCAACAACGCTGTGGTCTTGGTGACAAATCAGGTCATGGCAAAACCGGATGCTTTCTTTGGCGATCCAACAAAGCCCATAGGAGGGCACATACTCGGCCATACTTCTACATTTAGGTTATATATGCGTAAATCCAAAGGTGATAAAAGGATAGTCAAGCTTGTGGATGCACCTAACCTTCCTGATGCTGAGGCAGTGATCTCAGTTACTACAGCCGGCCTGCGTGATCCTTGAACAGCAGGTTTTTAAACTTTTTTTCTAATTTACCTGCATGAGCTTCAAAGCCATTGCAGTTGATATTGACGGCACAATTACTTCCATGGACAGAAAACTCGATCTGATCGCAATTGAGAGCCTGCGTAATCTCAATATACCTGTGGTGCTTTCCACAGGTAATATCCTCTGTTACGCACATGCCGCTGCAAGGCTTATAGGTGTGGGCGGTATCGTGATAGCCGAAAACGGCGGTATCGTATCTCCCGGTTTTGATACAGTTCCTATTATGTCTGAATCTATTAAAGAATGTCAAAGGGCTTTTGATCTCTTATCCCGTAAATTCAACTTAATTAAACTGGACTCAGAGCATCGCAAGACAGAGATAGTGCTTAGAAGGAACTTTGATGTAGACCTTGCAAGGCAAATGCTTCATGATTACGGTTTTAAAGTGGAGATTATTGACACGCATTTTGCTATTCATATCAAGAGCAAGGAGATCAACAAAGGCACAGGTCTTATCAAAGCTGCAGAGTTGATGGGTATTGGGCCGAAAGATTTTGTTGCCATAGGTGACTCTGTAAATGATATAGAAATGCTTGAGCTGGCAGGCTTCAGCATAGCTGTAGGCAACGCCGATATTGAATTGAAACAAATTGCCGATTTTACTGCTTCTTCATCTTATGGGGCTGGCACAGCCGAAGGCATAACCTACCTCAAAGAACACGACCTTATTTAAAAAACAGAATAGGCAAAGCCGGTTATTCAACAGGTTTGCCTAATGCAACATTTTTATCTACTACTATGTAGTCCTTAATGGCTCTTACAGAAGTAAATGGAAGGAGAATGTACTGGTCATCTGTCCTGTACTTGGAAGTATCCAGACTCATGTCTGGCTTAACTATAAGATCTATAAGATCTCCCGTTTTCCCGTCCATGACTATGTTGAAGAGCACACCCAGTTCAGTGCCATCCGTAGCCATTACCTGTTTGCTGGAGAGGTTCTTAGCAAATACCTTCGTCATGTAATTCACCCTATTACTCTAAACTGTTCATATATTTTATCTGTATCCTATATAAGAGCTTGTTTCTTCTTTCGGCATCCCGCCCTTGAAAAGCTCATGTATCTTCTTATAGTAGCCCATAAGATTCTCAGAAAGCGTAGGTCTCACCTTGTTTAGTGCTTCCCTGAAATGCTTCATGTCTATTTTCTCTACACTAAAGTTCTCTCTGAGTGCCAGCATCACAGCTTCCCTGCAGACTGCTTCTATGTCAGCGCCTACGTATCCTTCGGTAATGTCCGCAAGTTCATCAATAGATACATTGCTTGCAAGTGGTATATCTCTTGTATGTATCTGGAAGATGCTCCTTCTTCCTTCTCTTGTGGATTGTCCAACAAGCACCAGTCGGTCAAACCTTCCTGCACGTAGTAAAGCAGGATCTATCATATCCGGCCTGTTGGTGGCAGCAATAACAACAATTTCCTTGAGTGCTTCCAGTCCATCAAGTTCAGTAAGCAATTGGTTGACCACTCTTTCAGAGACCTTTGCATCCTCTGACATGGAACTTCTTGCAGATGCAATGGAATCTATCTCGTCAAAGAATATCACACATGGGGCTACCTGTCTTGCCTTCTTGAATATTTCCCTTATGGCACGTTCGGATTCTCCTACCCATTTAGAGAGCATTTCCGGTCCTTTGATGCTTATGAAATTGGCATTGGATTCATTTGCAACAGCCTGAGCTACCAGGGTTTTACCAGTACCCGGAGGCCCAAATAGTAAGATGCCTTTTGGAGGCTTTATACCCATCTGCACGAATTTCTCTGGTTTTGTGATTGGCCATTCCACAGCCTCTATGATCTCCTGTTTGACGTTGTCTAATCCTCCCACGTCCTCCCATTTCACAGATGGTATCTCCACAAGTACTTCACGCATTGCAGAAGGCCCTATTTCTCTTGAGGCGTTCTCAAAGTCAGATCTGGTCAGCACTATTTGCTCAAGTTTCTCCTGCGGGATCATCTCGTCATCAAGGTTTATATCTGGCAACACTCTTCTTAATGCCCTCATGGCAGCTTCCTGTACAAGAGCCAGCAGGTCTGCACCTACGAATGCCTGTGTATTCTTAGCTATGTCTTCAAGGTACTTCTCATCAACATCGCTTCCAAGAGGTACTCCCCTTGTATGGATCTGCAGGATCTCCAACCGCCCTTCAGCGTCAGGAACACCTATCTCTATTTCCCTATCGAACCGTCCTGGCCTACGCAATGCAGGATCGATAGCATCCAACCGGTTAGTGGCTCCTATTACCACTACCTGTCCACGTTCTTCCAGGCCATCCATCATGGTAAGCAGCTGAGCTACTACTCGGCGCTCAACCTCCCCTGTAACGTTCTGTCTTTTTGGAGCAATAGAATCTATCTCATCGATGAATACTATAGATGGTGCATCCTCTTCAGCCTCTTCGAATATCTTGCGGATACGTTCTTCGCTTTCACCATAGTATTTTCCCATTATCTCAGGACCAGCGATATAGAGGAAATTGGCCCTGGATTCATTTGCTACTGCCTTGGCGATGAGGGTCTTTCCAGTTCCGGGAGGTCCATATAATATAATTCCTTTTGGAGGTTCTATGTTTAACCTCTGGAACAGTTCAGGATGCTTGAGAGGCAGTTCTATCATTTCCCGTACTCTCTGTATCTCATCCCCGAGTCCTCCTATATCCTCATAGGTAATGCCCCTTGCTGCACTCTCATATCCTCTTACTGGTTTTTGGCGCAGTTCTATCTCTGTGGTGTCATTGACTATAAGTACTAAATCGTGTGGTTCGGCTTCAACCGCTATAAGGGGTATTGCCTGTCCTCCTGAAGACTGGGTTGCCATGGGTTGTGTCATGGAACTGATGATCGGTATCACGTCACCCACTACAAAAGGCCTTTTTAGTATGTTCCTTTTTATGATCTCCCTTATATGGTCTCCGTATTCCATCACCACACCTTCCGGAGGCGCCAGTACTAAGTGTGTAGCGGGTTCAAACTCCGCTCTTTTGATGGTTACTCTTTCTCCGATGCCCACTCCTGCATTTTGGCGGATGAAACCATCTATTCTGACAATTCCCTGTCCCCAATCCTGGCGGTCTGCTCTCCATACTTTAGCGCATGTCCGCCTCTTCCCGGTTATTTCCACAATGTCTCCGGGAGAGAGCTGCAAGCTCAGGAGTGTGCTGGGGTCCAGACGAATGATGCCACGTCCGAAATCGTTCGGATGTGCTTTTTCAACCTTGATCTGTACTTCGTCCATGATGTCATCCTGTAATTGAATCTCATATATAGTCCGATTATAGGTATTTATTTTTATCTACTGCATAAAAATACATGTGCCGGTTACTTGGGTTTAAACCGAAAACATATCCCTATGACAAGATACAAATTTCTTCAAAAACACATGTGTACACAAAATATGTTTGCTATACATCATTTTTATTCATACAGTCGTGTTGCTTATATATTATCATATGCATACTTTTATTCACCAAAACCACGGGGGGTGAGTTCTTGGCCGAGAAAACTGCCTTAGACTGGATTGCATTAGTGCTCGTTATAATTGGCGGTCTCAATTGGGGACTCTTTGGTATATCCCAGGGTCTGAACCTGGTGGCACTTTTATTCGGCTACAGCATTGTAGCAAGGATAGTTTATATCCTGGTAGGCCTGTCTGCATTGTATATGGTCTATTACGCAACCAAGAAATAAAGGTGGTCAGATCTGTATGATCTGACTTAATCTTCTTTTTTATTCCATCATTTGTCTTGTGAGGCTACTTCTTGCCATTTCCATCTCGGAAAGTGAGATCTCAATGGACTTGTCAGCCAGTTGTATCCTCAAACAGTTTCCGCCCACAGTACCTATTATGGTATATGGAACTCCTTTAAGAGCCTCCTTGAGAGATTCAGGTTCAGATGTTGAGAGGATAGCTCTTACATAGGATTCTGAGAACAGAGCATCATCTGCCCTTAATCCATCGCATGCTTTACTTAGGTCCACATTTGCGCCTATGCAGGTGCACATTTCAGCGAGTGCAACTCCGAGTCCTCCAAGTGAAACGTCATGGGAAGATGTGACCTTTCCTGTATTCACTGCCTTGATCACGGAATCCACTATTTCTACCGCATTCTCCGGTACTTTTGGAGCGTTACCATCCATCTTCTTATCTATCAGGCTATAATATTCAGAGCCCCCAAGTTCATCCTTTGTTTTCCCAACAAGGATTATGGTATCTCCCTTATTGGCAAATGATGAGAGGGGTGTGCCTGACACATTATTTGTTGTCCCCACTACGCCTATGGATGGAGTAGGAAGGATAGCTGTATCAAATTCGTCACTCTCATTATAAAGGGATACATTGCCACCAACTACAGGTATTTGCAGTTCTCTTGAACCATCACCCAATCCAAGTATGGCATGTTTGAGGTACCAATATATATCGGGTCTTTGAGGGTTACCGAAATTAAGGCAGTCTACAAGAGCAAGCCCCTTGCCGCCCTTAACTGCGATGTTCATGGCATTTTCGTAAACTGTACCCTTTCCTCCCTGGTATGGATCAAGCATAGTATGCCGTGGATTACAGCCGCAGGAGAGTACTATTCCTTTATCTCCCTCTATTCGAAGTACTGAGGCATCATCGCCAGGTTTTACTGTAGTCCTTATCTGCACTTCGTGGTCATATTGCCTGTATATCCATTCCTTTGATGCCACGTTGTGAGAGGATAACACATCAATAAGCGTCTTTTTAAGATCAGCTGGCAGTTTTGGTTTTTCCCATTCTTTTTTCTCAGCAGGTTCACTAGCTGGCATTTCGCAGGTTGGTGCACCTTCTGCAAGCAATTTGATAGGGATATCGGCAACTATCTCACCCTTAAACTCTACGGTATAATATAGTCTCTCAGTAAGTTCTCCGATCATACTTGCGTTGAGGTCATACTTTTTTGCTATGTCTAGTACAGCCTCTACATCTTGTGGTTCCACTTCAAACAGCATACGTTCCTGGGATTCTGCAATGAGTATCTCATAAGGAACCATTCCCTTCTCTCTGAGTATAACATTATCAGCTATTATGTGCATCCCCAGATCTCCTTTGGATGCCATTTCAGAGCTTGCTCCGGCAAGGCCTGCCGCTCCCAAGTCTCTGCAGGATTTCGCATATCCTTTTTCCACGACTTCCAGAGTAGCTTCTATAAGCAGTTTCTCAGTAAATGGATCTCCTATCTGGATGCTTGGTCTGTCTTCTGCTTCTGAACTCTCGGACAGGTCCCTAGAAGCAAAGGATGCACCGCCCAGGCCGTCCCTTCCAGTTGTAGATCCCATGAGAACCATTTTATTGCCGGCATACTGAGATTTTGCTGTCACTATGTTCTCTTTCTTTGCAAGGCCAATGCATGCAACATTTACAAGGGGGTTGCCGCTATAGGTTTCATCAAAGAATGCTTCTCCTCTTACCACTGGCACACCTATGCAGTTACCATAACTTGAAATGCCTTCTATGATGTGTTCGAAAAGGTAAAGGTTCTTAGGTGTATTCAGGGGTCCGAAATACAGAGGATCCATGAGAGCGATGGGTCTTGCACCCATGGATATTATATCTCTTACAATGCCTCCAACACCAGTTGCAGCACCATTATGTGGGTCAACGTATGATGGATGGTTGTGGCTCTCCATGCCTATTGCAAGCACCCAGCCATCTTCAAAGTCCACAATAGCCGCATCGTCTCCCGGTCCTATGATAACTTTCTCTCCGGTGGTGGTAAAAGTCTTTAATAAAGGTCCACTGGAACGATATGAACAATGCTCGCTCCATAAATTGAGGAAACATCCCTGTTCCACGATATTGGGTTCTCTTCCCATTTTTTCAGTGATAAGCTTCAAGTCGTTCTCTGGTAACATTGTGTGCCTCAGAATACTATTAATTTCTGTGTTTCTGTAGGCTTAAAAGCACTCAAGTTTAAAAAAGATTCCTTCAATTTTACTGGCACAAATACATCTATCTTTATC
>MVQW01000289.1 GCA_002067265.1 Methanomethylovorans sp. PtaU1.Bin073
TGAACAAGTTTTTTGCCTCCTCATAACTTATATCACTGTGTTCAAGAGCCCCTTCATATTCGTGTTCTTTTTCTTTTAACAAAGAAAGAAACACCTCTATATCCTCAATATCTTTTCTGGAAAAAGATGTTTTATTGATGATCTCCCAGATTATCTCGTGCAGTTTGACATTCTTGCCATTGATGTCGATTTCTTCGGGTATATGTTCGCCTACCCAGAAGAGAGGTCTATGCAACTTGTTCAGCAACACATTTCTTTGGTTGTCTGTGATCTTTTCCTCGTTTTCCAAATAACTATCCCCGTATTGGGTTAGGAACCATTCAATATTAAATCCCTCGATTAAGTTTATAGATATTAAGGTATGTTTAGTAATAATAAATTATATTCAGAAGGTGATTAGATTAGACCTATCATTCAGGTAGCCCTTGACCTGGTTGAAACAGACCGTGCCGTACAGATCGCAAAAGAAGCTGTAGAAGGCGGTGTTGACTGGATAGAGGTTGGGACTCCTTTGATAAAGAGTGAGGGAATGGAAGCAGTTCGCACTCTTAAAAACTCTTTCCCTCAAAAAATAATACTTGCTGACATGAAGGTAAGTGATACAGGTGCACTTGAAGTGGAAATGGCTTCTAAAGCCGGTGCAGACATTGTTATGGTACTGGCAGGAGCTGATGATTCTACAATTATTGAAGCTGTGAAGGCTGCAAAAAAGTATGGTGTCAAGATTATGGCAGACCTTATATCAGTATCAGATCCGGTTTTAAGGTCTGAACAGCTTGAAAAGATGGGTGTTGACTATATCAATGTGCATGCTGGTATCGACCAGCAGATGGTGGGCAGAGACCCTCTGGATGTCATATCTGATATCGCACAGGTCGTTTCTATTCCCATTGCAGCTGCAGGTGGTCTGGATGCTACAGGCTGTGCCAGGGCGGTTCAGGCAGGAGCCGAAATTGTAATTGTGGGCGGCAACATTATCCGGTCTGCTGATGTACGTTCCTCCTCCCGTAAAATAAGGGAAAGTGTGGACTCGCCTTCTGTTGTAATGGTTTCAAAACCCTCTCAGGATTCTGAGATCCGTAAGTTGTTAATGGAAGTTTCAACTCCGAATATCTCGGATGCTATGCATCGTAAGGGTGTCATGAAGGACATACGTCCCATGTTAAAAGGCAAAAAAATGGTAGGTACTGCTGTAACTGTACAGACCTTTGGTGGCGATTGGGCAAAGCCCGTTGAGGCCATAGACATGGCAAAAGAAGGAGATGTTATTGTTATCTACAATGGCAGAAGGGATGTAGCTCCGTGGGGGGGTCTGGCAACTCTTAGTTGTCTGAACAAAGGCATTATGGGCGTTGTTATAGATGGTGCTGTAAGGGATATCGATGACATAACTACCATAGGACTGCCAGTATTCGCAAGTACATATGTGCCAAACGCCGGTGAGCCCAAAGGTTTTGGTGAAATTAATGCTGAAATTACCTGTGGGTCACTGCCCGTTAAGCCGGGAGATTACATCGTAGGCGATGATAATGGGGTTGTAGTTGTACCAAAGGAAAATGCCTATGAGATCGCAAGAAGAGCTAAAGAAGTGGAAAAAACAGAAAAGCGTCTTTTTGAGGAGATAAAAAGAGGTGCTACACTTTCAGAAATCATGAAGCTCAAAAAATGGGAGAAGCAGTGATATGATAGATCTCCTCAAAGTCCTCGTGTGCTTGCCCTTTTTGGTATATTCCTGTTATTCCGACATAAAGACCCGCCGGGTATCTAATAAGGTTTGGCCTGTTATGCTGGCTGCAGCTTCACCTCTCATAGTATATGAGATGATCACTTTGGGCTTACCCTACATTCTCAGAACTCTAATTTCGTTCGTAGTAATATTCATTTTTGTGTATATCCTGTTCACAATACATGCTTTTGGGGGAGCTGATGCCAAAGTTCTCATGGTCATATCTATTATCTTACCTCTTTTCCCAAAACTATCACTGAATTCTACTCAACTCCCTTTATGGGGAGTTCCTCTGCTGGATCTATTTACATTCAGTGTTTTTGGCAATTCAGTGCTTCTGACCGTCATAGTACCTCTTGGTCTGTTGTTTTATAATATAGTAACAGTTCCTCCTAAAGAGCTCCTCAAAAAACCTCTTTATGCTCTTATAGGCTACAGGCAAAAGATTGCCAGTCTCCAGGAAGGTCATATAAGGTTAATAGAAAGATATGAGGAAACCCCTGATGGCGTTGTGTCAAAATTTACCCGCACAGGTACTTCTATAGATGCCGATACCATCTTGAAGCTCAAAGAATTACATAAAAAAGGATCAATAGGGGATTATGTCTGGATAACTCCAGGGCTTCCATTTATGATCCCTATTACAGCAGGTTTCCTTGTCGCTATTGTTTTTGGTGATATCATATTCTATCTGTCTTTGAATTATCTGGTTCCATCGATCTGACCGGTAATTTTTAGTAACTGGCTCCATATATATTTTTATGGAGGTATGCCTATTGGGAGAAAAAGACACTAAAGAGGAAAAGCAAGATGAGGACAAACCAGAAGTTGCCAAAGTGACTCCGGTCCATCCGGGCGACAGGCGTGGGCATGGTAAACGTCATCTTCTGGATACTTGTGAGTAATTTTTCCAAATTCCAGGTTATTTTTTATTAGGCAGGATCTCTGACCAAATCTTTTCGATATATTCATCGGAGGCTTCTGTTCCTAATTGTTCTTTTGTTAGCCTGATAAACTCTTCTCTAAGCCCGATTATACATTGGATCACTTTTTCTTTTTGATCTCTTTCAATTACAACTTTTTGTTCATCCTGTTTTCGATTCTGTTCAGGGGCACCCTGCAGATGTTCCTTTATTTCCTTCAGGAATATGTCTCCATATTTCTGGAGTTTGTATTCTCCCACGCCTGTGATCTCAAGTAATTCTTTTTCATTCAGGGGCATCTGGGTTGCCATCTGTTTCAGGCTCGTATCTGCAAAAACAATGTAAGGAGGAACTTTTTCTTTGCTAGCTACCTTTTTGCGCAGGTCCTTTAAGCGGGAGAACAGTTCAGCATCTATCCGGTTGCTTTTTCCGGTTTGTTTTCTTGTTGTATATTCAGCTTCTATTTCTTTTAAGGGCGGTAACTCGTTCTTAGAAGCTATCTTTAATTTCTCTCTTGTTGTTTGTTTATCCGATTTGAGAAGGGAATCCTTACTTGGTGCTAATTGCTTGATCTCTACAGTTCTGTTCCCTGCAATTACCTGTTCACTGCCTTCGCCAAGTTTAAGCAGAGGATATTTGGAACCTTCAAGTTTCAGTATCTCCTGATAAACAAGCTCTCTTGCAATGTCTGCCCACTTATCCTTCGGGAGATATGTTCCAGTTCCATAGCTGCTCAGTCTATGATGTCCTTTTTCAGTGATTTTTTTACTATTTGAGCCGGTTAATATTTCTGTTACATGCGTGATGCCGTATCTTTGTCCCAGTTCTTTCACACATTTGATGAGCAGCTTTGCTTCTTCCGTAGCATCAGTCCTTTTTATAGGATTGAGGCATACATCGCATCCGCCACAGTTATCTTCCTTAAGTTCTTCTCCAAAATACTGTAGCAGTACTTTTCTTCTGCATACTGTGCTCTGGCAATAGTCCATTAC
>MVQW01000290.1 GCA_002067265.1 Methanomethylovorans sp. PtaU1.Bin073
TACTTCAGTATTTTCATCACTTTTGCTTGAATCTTCTGTGCCAAAGAGTTCTTTTTCGTCTGGTTCAGCAAATCCTCCAACTGGTATGAGTGCTAACAATATACCCATGGACTTGACACGGATATTTTCCACCCTGCACAGGATTGCATGGGAGAACTCATGCACTACAAGAGTTACAACAAGTGCTATTAACCCCCATGTAAAGGGTATGAACTCATTAACACCCGGAATAAGGAATATGTTACGTGCTTCATTGAACTTACTGGGTTCAGGCATTGTATTGTTGGCTACAGATGCCAACATACCAATATCTGAAGCTATCACTACGAGTAGCATTGCAAACATGCCTATAAACATCATCCTTATGCCGACATCAGCAAATAATCTCCAGGCCTTTTTGGGTACTGCCAGTTTGTCAAGTAGTTTCAGTCCCTTAGTAGTCCTGATCATTAACAAAGGGCCATAGCTTGTGATGTTGTGTCTTTCAAGGATACCCTTCCTGTTAAGATGAGATACGAACATCCAGTACAGGAGAAATAATGCAATTCCAACGGTCGTCCAGTTCAAATAAACTCTCCAATTAGGCACTGATATTGTAACATCATTGCCTTTTTCTTTATAACATATTTTTATAGACCATAATGCTGCAAAAAAGCATAGCACTATGTTCTTCTAATTGTCAGTTTAATTGTCAGTGAGGTCTATATACTCTTTTCTGTCTGCGGCTTTCCACTTCAAAGGAAGGGACACGTGTACTGTAGTGCCTTTGCCTTCTTTACTTACAATCCATATCGAGCCATTATGCGCTGCAACTATATTTTTACATATATATAGTCCGACTCCAGTTCCGCCGTGTCTGCGGCTCATGGAACCATCTACTTGATGGAAAAGCGTAAACAGATTGTTCACTTTGTCATAGGGTATGCCAATTCCATAATCAGATATTTCTATTTTTAGCGTATTTTCTTCTTCTTCTAAGTGGGCATCGATCTCGATTTTTCCATTTTTGTTTGAGAACTTTATGGCATTGTCCAGTATATTATGCAGCAATTCCTGGATCTTTGCAGGTTCAGCTTTCATAAAGGATATCTCGTGTGAGATCTTTTTATCCACTGTTATACCTTTATCTTCCAGTTCTGCTGCAACTCTGGCAATAGCTTCATCAATGGCACTGCCAATGTGCATAAGCTCAAAATTATACTCTATCTTTCCTGAATTAACATAACTTAGGTAAAGTAAGGAGTCTATCAAACTGCGTAATCTCTCGGCATTCCTGTATATAGATTCAGAAGCCTTTTTCTGTACCTCATTGAGTTCTCCAAGTGTCAATGAATCCAGAAGTTCACTATATCCTATTATAGAACTAAGTGGAGTTCGAAGCTCGTGTCCGAGATTTGCCAGGAATTCATTTTTTATTCTGTCTACAGATTGGAGTTCCTCATTGATCTTCAGTAGCTCCCGGTTGAATTTCTGTATTTGCTCCTGGGCTTTTTTTCTTTCAGTGATATCAAGAGTGACTATGATGCCACCATTAATGTCTCCGCGCGGTCCTTTCAAAGGATAACCTTTCACACTCCAGATCCTTCCATCCGGAGTGGTCCTTTCTATTTCTCTGGAAATGCCGTGGATGTTAGCCTGCATGATGGAATCTTTTCCATTGCTATCGATTCCAAGGGTCCATATCTCATGGCACTGATTACCTATTACTGTACTGCGGTCTTTACTGAAGAAAGAGCATGCTGCCTGGTTTGCCCATAATATCTTCATATCAGTGTCATGGTACACGACGTGTTCTTCCATTCCATCGAGTATCATCTCTTTTTCGATCTCATGTTTGCGAACAGCTGCCTCTGCTTCTTTCCTTTCAGTGATATCTCTTGCAATTGTTAGTATCCGTTTCTTTCCGTCAAGTTTTACAATACTTATGCTAAGTTCTACTGGATATGTGGTGCCATCTCTTCGCAGGTGCTCTGATTCGAATATTCCGTGTTTGAAATGGCTTATTGCTGTCATCCTGGATTTTATCAGAGGAGAATTGTCAGGGGTTTCAATATCCTCAGGTAAGAGTTTCAATAGTTCTTCTTTTGTATACCCAAGTCTTTGACAGGCGACACTATTGACTTCCAGGAAGTTATACTTCATATCCTGCATGAAAATCTCGTCATTTACATTATCGAAAATGTACCTGAATTTGTTCTCGGATTCATTCAGTGCAGATTCAACTCTTTTGCGGCGGCTTATGTCCTTTGCAATGCTTAAGATCGCCTGGGAGTTCTCATAATATATAATGCGACTGCTAACTTCAACAGGAAGTATAGTCCCATCATTGCAAATATAGCATGTTTCGTAGAAGGAATACCTGTTCTTTAACAATTTGCTTTGCATTTCCTGCTCTTTTAAAAGGAATTCTTGAGAAGTGATTTCAAGTAGCTTTTTTCCAAGCAGTTGCTCTCTGCTGTATCCCAGGCATTTACAGGCAGCATCGTTCATATCCAGGATGCTCATGTCCATGTCCTGGATAAAAATAGAGTCGTTGGTGCTATGGAACAAAGTTCTGAATTTATGTTCAGAATGCGCAATTTCTTTTTCAGCTTTCTTTATATGATCTATATCAATCTGAGTACCAATTATCTTAACAGGGCTTCCTCGCGCATCACGGCTAACAACAGTGCCATTTACAACAATCCATTTCCAGACTCCATGCTTAGCTAGCATGCGGATCTCATTTCTGAAATTATTATGAATACCTTGATTTTCATGAGAATTATTAAAAAAAAGATTTTTCCAATCGTCTGGGTGAGTCAATTTATTCCAGAACGATATATGAGGCTTTATTTCTTCAGGATCGTATCCAAGCATACATGCCCAACGTTTGTTAACGTTGAGAGTGCCTTTGTTCATATCCAGTTCCCATATCCCCATATCAATATCTTCAAGAGCGTTTTTCAATTCATGAAATGAATATTTCTTTCCAGATAGCATGTTAGCTAAAGCACATATGAATCCCTTTTTATAAGTACTAATCAAAACTAAAGACAAAAAGAAGAATAAAAGAATCAACCATTCATAATGCCAGATATCCAACTCATAATAACTGATATCTTGAGCAGCACTTGCAAGAGATACAAAATGCATTACGTATATGCATAAGAAAAAAAGCCCATTTGCACTTGTTTTCATCTAATTTCCTCTTGCTATTGTAATACAAAATAATGATGAACTTAGTATATGTAAGATATGAATCTTCCGTTGAATATGTTCTGCTAGATACTTTGTGGACAGTTAGATTTATAATTGATACCGGTATTAGTGCTATCTTAATCCTGAATGCGGGAGTAACCAAGCGGCCAACGGTGGTAGACTCAAGATCTACTCGCGCAGGCGTTCGGGGGTTCGAATCCCTTCTCCCGCACTTATATTTCCTATTTTTGGTTTTGTTTGTGATACTTCTTCCGTCTTTATTTTGTAATCTCTTCCATCTTTACAGTGCATTTGTTGCGCTAATTTGCTCTTATTGTGGTCTGGGAATATTTATATAGTTAAGCCTCAAAGAGAAGGCCCAGCTATAAGGGCAAATAATGGTTCCCGTTGCAAATAAACGGTACTTGTTGCAATAGAGATCTATCGAAATAAACTTTATTGTGTGGGTGGTAGAACGATAAGAAAAACAATTAAATTAGGACTATATTGTTGCATAATAGTTGCGGCAGCAGTCTATGCCCAATTCAATAACAAATAGTAATGTGTTTGGTATTCAATTCACTTTTTGGGGTGTTTCTTTGACAGGGAAGATAACTTATGAGGACGTAGCTATAGCAACAGTAGACATTATAAGGGAAGCTGAGACTTCCCTTTCTTATGATGTAGTCTGTGCGATTGAAAATGCATATAATAAAGAAGGATCTGAAATTGCCAAAGCACAGCTTGCAGCCATCCTGAAGAACATTGAACTATCCAAAAAGCAGTTAATACCCATGTGCCAGGACACGGGTATCATGGTATTCTTTGTAGAAATTGGCCGCTCTTTGATAATTGATTTTGATCTTGAAGGAGCTATTATTGAAGGTGTGCGCCGTGCAACAGTACAAGTGCCGCTTAGGCCCAATGCCGTATCCCCTCTTTCCAGAAAAAACAGCGGGGACAATACAGGCGCAGGCCTGCCGGACATTAACTACAGTTTTGTAGAAGGCAACAAGCTTAGCATCACGGTAGCTCCAAAAGGTGCAGGCTCTGAGAACATGAGCGCCTTACGCATGCTAAATCCTACAGAAACCTCAAAGATAAGAGAATTCGTGCTGGAGACAGTGCTCAAAGCCGGTGGCATGCCATGCCCTCCTATTGTTGTGGGTGTTGGCATCGGAGGTTCTTTTGATAAATCAGCAAGGCTTGCAAAGCAAGCTCTTCTAATGGACATGGGCGACATGGATGCTTTTGAACTTGAACTGCTCAATGACATCAATAAGTTGGGGATAGGTACCATGGGAATGGGTGGCAGCATCACTGCCCTTGCTGTGCATGTTAAGCAGGCATACTGTCATACTGCATCATTGCCAGTGGCAGTTAATATCCAGTGCTGGGCAAACAGACATGCTACTGTGGTCCTGGGAGGTGAACAATGAGCACCTACGAGCTAGTTACGCCTCTTAAAGCTGAAGATATAACACAACTCTCAGTGGGTGATGTCGTATACATTAGTGGCATTGTGTACACTGCAAGAGATGAAGCACATGCTCACATACTGGAATTGGATGAAGCAGGTGAAAAACTGCCCATTGACCTTGAAGGTGCTGTAATTTATCATTGTGGCCCCCTGATGGTCCAGGAAAACGATCAGTGGAAAGCAGTTGCTTCCGGGCCGACCACAAGTGCCAGAATGGCTAAGATGACGCCAAAACTGCTTGAAAAACACAATGTGCGTGCACTTATTGGTAAAGGAGGCATGCAAGGAGTAACTGAGGCACTTAAGGATAGGTGTGTGTATCTAGCCTATACGGGAGGATGCGCCGCCCTAGCAGCAGGTTCAATAAAAAAGGTCAGATCGGTACATTGGACGCAATTAGGAATGCCTGAAGCTGTATGGGAACTTGAAGTCGAACGCTTTGGTCCCCTTATAGTTGGTATAGATGCTCATGGTAACGATCTTTTTGAAAAAGTGAGGGAAAAAGCCCTCACGGCTTTCTGTCAGCTCAGATAAGGAAGGTGAATGTAACCCACGCTATCATTGACAGAATAATAGAATGCTTAAGACCGGCGGTTGCTGCGCCTTCTCCCATCTGTCCAGCTACAAGCCCGCTGAAAAATCCCTGTATAAGAGATGCGTGGAACATTATTCTTATAAAAAGGTCCGGGTTGAA
>MVQW01000291.1 GCA_002067265.1 Methanomethylovorans sp. PtaU1.Bin073
GATGTGGCTAAGATGATGCTTGCTGACAACATAGGTGGCTTGCCTGTTATGAACCTTGAAGGGGAGTTTGTAGGATTTATCACCAGAAGGAACTTGGTACACGCAATGGCACAATGAATATAGAGAGCTATCCTCAAACAAAACTAAACATTGAGAATGCAGCATCGTTTCTGGGCATTTCTGCTCAAAGGATGCAAGAGCTAATGGAAAGAAGAGTGTTGGTGCCAAACTGGAATGAGTACCAGCACTTATTCCGTTTTGAGCATAAGGCATTGCACATTGACATTGGGAGCGTCCTTGTGCAAAAGGATGACGGTTTAAGCCTTGTTCTTGGATTCCCGAAGATAAAAAGGGCAATGTTGCTTGGGCCTGCTATCAAATACAACTTTGAGAATATAGCTAAGGTTGCTGTAGAAGAAAAAATGAATGGCTACAACGTCCGAGTGATCTCACTGGATGGAAAGCTTGTTGCTCTTACACGCAGCGGCCACGTATGTCCTTATTCCTCAGAGAAGGCAAATACGCTGTTGGGCCACAGTTTCTTCACGGAGAACCCTCAACTTGTGCTCTATGGGGAAATGGTAGGACCTGATAATCCTTACGTACCCAAGGAAATATACGGGATAGAATCGTTGGAGTTCTTTGTTTTTGATATCAGGCATAAAGACACCGGTTCACCTTTGTCATTGCATGAGCGCAGGAGCCTTGCTGAAAAATATGGATTTAGACAAGTGAGGTTTTTTGGGGAATTTGCTGTGCAGGAAGCTCCTGATATGATTACAAATATCATCCGGGAAATTGGAAAAATAGGGCATGAAGGTGTTGTGATCAAAGATCCAAAAATGGTATTGCAACCAATAAAATACACAGCTTCTCAGAGTAATTGCTCCGATCTGCGACATGCAATGAAAGTGTATAATGAAAGTGGAAGAGATTTCATATTTTCCAGAATAGTAAGAGAGGGATTCCAGTCGGTGGAATGGAACGAAAGTGAGGAAGAGTTCAAAAAACGTTGCATGCAATTAGGGGAAAGTATCCTGAGGCCTATGAAAGAATCCATCATAAAAGTGAGGGATGGAGAAAGGGTTGCAGAAGAGTTCACCATAAGAGTGAAAGAGAAAGCAACGATATCAAGGTTCGAAGAGTACATGAGAAGGCTTGGAATGGACATAATATTCAGTGAACCTAAGATTGTGGGTAATGAATACCTTGTGCATATCACAAAAGTTAACAAGAGCACCAGTGATAAGACACTGGCTATGTGGGAAGGTCAATTGTGGTCATGAAAAAGGATATATTTGTATGATAGCATTCGTAACCTCATAAAGACCAGGTGCAAACATGACAAAGATCACTATAATCGGAAGCCAGCAAAGTGGAAAAACAACACTTGCCGCGAAACTGGGAAAGAAAGGAAATGTCTCAGACTTTACAATGTATGATTTTGCCAAGGGGGATAAAATAATGACTATCATTGACCCCACTGGATATCCTGATTCTGTTAAACCATTGATTGCCTCCCTTACCCTTTCCGACATTGCTATTCTGTGTGTACCCCCCACTGGTCTGGATGCTTATGCCGGGGAATGCATTGTCTGCCTGGAGTCCATGGGCTACAAACATGGCCTCATCCTGCTCACAAAATCTGATACTACTTACCCCCAGGCAACGGATGAATTGAAGGCAAAGTTGCAAAAGATCACAAAAGGTACAGTGCTTGAGCATTGGGAGTATATGAATGCCTCCACCAAAACTTTTGAAGGCATGGAGGAGCTTAAACAAAAGATCTTCAGCATGGGAGAAAGGATAGATGAAGAAAATAGGGAAAAAGCTACTCTGCCAACAAGGGTTATAGTAGATCAATCCTTCAATGTCACTGGAATCGGATGCGTTGTACTTGGTGTTGTGATGCAAGGTACCATTAACGCAAAAGACAAAATGACAGCTTATCCTACCAAGAAACCTCTGGAAATCAGGTCTATACAGATGCATGATGTAGATGTGAAGACTGCACCTATGGGAGCAAGAGTAGGCCTTGCCCTTAAGGGAATACAGTCAAAGGACATAGACAGGGGTCATGTTATTTCTGTTGAAGAAACGGTCAGTGAGAATCTGAAGATCAAATGTAAACTCTCACCTTTTTCAAAAGGCTTCAATACTGGAGGCGTGCTGCATGTCTTCGTGGGACTGCAATCCTCTCCTATGCGCATAACTAGCATAGAAAAACAAGGAAAAGTGATAGAGAAAGCCTCTGCAGGAGACGAATGTATTCTTGAGTTAACCGGTACAAAAGAAATATCCTATTCACAACAGGATAGGTTTATACTCACAGATCTTGATGAAAAGCAAAGGTTCGTAGGGCATGGGCTCCTTTGATCAAATTTACTTCTTTGGGGAGAGGCGTTTGAAACCATCCAACATGGATGGTCTTTCCACTGCTTTTGTAAGCGAGGTGTTCTCGGGGAGATCCGTAAGCTGAGGCCTTTCTAAAGGAGCTGGAGATCCTCCCTGGAAAGTTTCCCTTTTTCTGAAGGCATTATCTATACCTGAGGCAGTGTGAGATTGAGGAAGCAGCACCTGTGAGGATAAGGATGATGTCTTTTCTTTCTCCAGACTTTTTCTGGAGAGACCTGCATTCATGTCACGGTCTCTGGCTCTGGAGCCCTCAGTCTTCCCAGTGTCATAATTGTCCTTGACAGACTTCCCCATGTCACCCTGAGATGCAAACTCGTAGAGTGAGTTAAACCTCTCCTTTACCCATCCGATCTCTGAATGTTTATGGTACCCTACCTCAAAACCCAGTTCATAGGAACTTTTTATGAGTGCCTGTTGCTGGGTTTCAGTGAGTTCTCTTTTAGTTTCCTTTTTCTTAAAGATCTTGACCATTAGATCAATCCATTATTCCAAATATCCTTCTATCTTCAGACCCTTATCAGTGAACTGCACTGTACGCATGTTACAATCATGCTTTGTTCCTCTCATTTTGATAATTTGTATAGCACGGGTCATGTTCTTATCATAGAGGAAATTATGCATGAAGATCACACCATGAGCTGCAAACTGCTCTGTTGAATAAGCAGTTGGATCCGTTAGTTCTCCTATCAATATGGTAGTACACCCAAGTTTCTTGATGTTTCTTATGAAACGTGTCATTTCCTTTTCCTGCAAAGACAGATCCTTCGTAGTAAAACGGATTGCAGATACAGAATCCAACACTAGCCTTTTTACACCATATTCTGCCACATAGGCAGCTATTTCCTTGAATACCATTGCAGGAGATGGAGCCTCACTTTCAATTGAAGTTCTGCTAACCTCATATTGGGGGGACACAAACTCATTGAGTTCATCCATGTACCCATATTCCATCCTTGGGCCTAGGTCCGCGAACAAAAGCTTTCTCATCTTTAGAAGCGGGATCACGTTCATTGAATAATTGGACATGTCATCAATGATGTTCTGAGGACTTTCCAGTAAAGTTACATACAGACCTACTTCACCGAGTGCTGCCCCATGTGCAAGGAATTGTACACAAAATGTAGTTTTACCGCTTCCAGGGGGACCACTTACAAGATAAACCCTCTCAGAGAGCAGCCCTCCCTGAACAAGTTCATCAAAACCTTCAATTCCAGTTTGTATTCTCATCCTTAATCCTCATCTTTGATGGAATATACTAATATAATAATAAACATATATATAAGGTGCACGTCCATGAAACTTACTTAAAAAAGTGAGAGCATAATGGAGAACAGAAAAGAGAATAATTTTCATATCACCAAGAGGGAAGTCTCCTGGTCTGTAAAACTATTCACAATAGCTGTGCTCATTTCATGCTTTTTAAGCATGCTCTTCTATATCCTGAGTTTAGTATCATCTTCCTCAGAATCCGTAGATATGGCCATAACATCTACCACTTCCATAGCCATGCATAAAGTAGACTCTGCAGCAAAGCACCTGGATCTCATATGGTCCATCTTCCTCTTCAATTCGCTTGCTGTCGTAACGACTTCTATAGGACCTGGGATATTGTCCTACATTCAAAATATTTCTGTCGCTGAACTTAAGCTACGTGCGCGGAACAAAAAATACACTACCCTATCAGTGAAATTGGAAAAACTGTTCCAGCTTCTTACTTCAGTTATAAAGGACATACTCCAAAAACTAGACCCGGGCGTATCCAAGCTAAGAGCGCAGGATAATTCCGAAAAAGCGGGCTCTATCTGGAAACGCGCTAACTATAGTAAGGAAAATTTCAGACTACTGGCTTATGTTATTCCATATCTGATTCCCGTCATAACATTAACAATGAATGGGATGCTACTTGGAATAACACTCTCTTTCTTTGTTTTCAACGGTGCCCTATCTTTCTATGACTTCGCAGGATCACAGGGGATTGTACCTGGAATGCTCTTTTCTATAGCATATTTCCTGGCTCATATCTTACCTCATGGAATAATAGAGCTACCTGTAATAATCATAGCTGGTGCTATTGGATACAGGTTTGCCAGAATGTATTCAGGCAAGATATTGGAAGATAAACTGCTATTAAGTGATGAAATCGAAAAACTTGAAAGAGATATGATGATTATAAATGACATTGCTTCAGCATATATCAGATCTCGTTATCTGTGGGCTATGGTTAGCATCATACTGGTCTTTCTCTGGGTAGCTGCCTGGATAGAAGCAAACATCACGCCCACCATAGCCCAAGAAGTAGCAAATTTTCTAGGAGATTTACTGATCTGAGCGCCAGATCACATACTAACGCTCTTCACACCCGCTGTCACGTTTTGAAGCAACTGGAAAGCTATTTCCTGAGAGGGCCATGATCCAAGACCACAATCAGGACCTACATATTTTATCCTGTCACCAAACATAGAATAGGCTTTCTCAAATCTTTTCCTGATAACTTCTGGAGTTTCAAGCTCATTGACGATCTCTTTAAGGCGAACAGCATCTCTCCAGACATTTGTGTTATATTTGTCATTAAGCACAGAAACGAGATTTGAAATATCTGTCCTCGCCACACCCACTCTTAGGAAAGAGTCTGAATCTTCCAGTACTTTCTTGTCAATAAGATCCAGATATGAGGGATGACCTGCTGATTCCACTCCTATCACATTGACCTGGGAAGTGGCACAAGCAATCTTATAGTGCAGTGGTGAGTGCAAGTGGATCTGCACATCAATGCCTTTTTTGTGAGCTGATTTTGAAGCAATTTTAAGAGCTTCTATTAAAGTATCGTCATCAAACATTACCTGTGGATTGATGCCAATACTTGGCTCATCTATGGAAACTACACTCACATTCAGGTATCCTGAGTTTTCAATAGAGTTTTTCAGAAAAAGGTCAACATTTTCTGCGAATAGATATAAGATATCAGTATACTCAGTTCCACCAAATTCTCTCAGATATAATTCCAGAGGGCCTGTGATACATATTCTTGTATTCGGTTTCCCACCATGGGATTGCATGTATTCATAAGCTGCTGGCTGAATAGCCTCTAACTCTACTATCTTTGCATCTCTTTCCTTGACCCTGAAAGGCTCGTCTGTACTATCAGGGTCCTTGATTATTGAAAGGAATTGCTCGGTCATATCCTGGTATTGAGGATAAGTAGGAGCTTCAACTCCTGCATCAATCTTCTGCTGGAATGCAGCATTGATCAGCGGGAATAGTTTTTCGCGATCATAATAGTTTGAGAACGCTTTTTGTATCCATTCCTTTGATACACCCGCAGGAAGCGGATAACTACCAATGTCATCAAGAATAACATTATTCATAATTAAGAATTGAAACATCAACAAGATATAAGTTTTGGAACAAAAAGAGTATAGAGGATTTAAATCACTAAAAAGAGCAGGATCAGTTATTCCTGCCTTAATCTTCCCTTCTTAGCAACGTGTTCAACATAATAATCTACACAGTTCTGTGAATAATCTATAGAGACCTTGGACATGTGAGCAACTATTTCACTTAATGGTCGTTCAACATGTATAGTACGCCGAGGAATACCGTATTTTTCATTATGTCTTGCTACGGTCTCAAGCATAATATTCTGCAACTGCAATGCATCCAACTTTTCCGAGGGAGAAAGTTTTTCGAAATCCTCCATTATCTTCTGTATGCGGCCTTTCTCCTTTTCATCTACTTCTAATTCAGAAATGGGATGTCTGATGCGTTCCTCCACGCTATCACCAATCTAATGTATACATCATTGGTTAAAATACTTACGTATAAATTTAGTAAAAATTATAAAAACAACCGGAGTTAAACAAAATTAAGGAAGGGTGAGTAAGACACCCATTCCTTTCAAAGTTTTTGAGGCTTCACCGAATGCTACAAACATTTCCTTACGGCTCTGATCAATATTATCCAGTCTCGGTTCACATGAGAACCATATCTCGTTCTCGTTAGTTCCACGGGTAACAGTAATACAGGCAAGCATATCAGACTTGGTCAACCTGTACACTGAATCTACACCTGTTGGGGTAACCCATTCATGGAATTTACCAGTGATATCCTTAACAAATTTATTCCAATTGACAGTGGCAGAAGCTTCCAGACTTAGATGTAGATGAGCGCGGTCACCTGTGATTTCTTCTGTCATGGCCTTAAGCATCTTCTTGTATTCTGGGTCTGCCTCATCTACAACGATCTTTTCTTCAAGCTCTTTTGCAGCTTCCTTGAAGAATGGAGCAAGGTTAACTGTTTCTGATGGTTTTGTGGCTAAAGAAACGCCAAAGAAAGCAATACCACTAAGTGCCATTCCCAATATGACCCCATGGTTAGATAGCACAGGATGTAGAGAATCCAGATAAGCTGGAGCAAAAGCAGGAGTGTTGGCAAGATCAACTGCAGTAAGAGCTACCTGAGCAATGAAACCTACTATCAGGCCTGCAAGAGCACCTTCCTTAGTAGCCCTCTTCCAGTAAAGTCCTCCCATTAGAGGGAAGAAGTAGGCAGCACTGGCGATAAAAGTAGCTATGTGGATGGCATCGAGGATACCATCAATGTAGAAGGACCCGATGGTTGCACCTGCGACAATTATTAGTACGCTCAACCTGTTGATTGCAAGCATTTCCTTCATGGTTGCATCAGGTTTGATGTATCTCTGGTAAATATCACGAGAGAGGCATGAACCACCTGAAGTTGCGAAAGTGTCCGTAGACGACATTGCAGCTGCTGCCAGACCTATACCTGCCAGACCTATCAACATAGGTGAGAAATGCTCAAAGATGTAAACCAGAAGTGCAGGTTCTGCCTGAGCCATTGCACCCATACCTATTTCTGAGAATGATGCAGGAATATCAGGATATACATGATTTAGTCCGATAGCCATAATCGTACAGGCCACACCGAACACGATGAAGATAAGGAATGAACCCAGTAACATACCATTCCTTGCTGATTTTTCATCCTTGGCAGCCCATACCCTTTGCCAAGGATCCTGTTCTGTAATCCAACCAGGAATGATGGCAAAGATAGCTACTATAACTGCAACTATACCAACACTGAAGGGGTTCCACCATCCTGCCGGCACATCTGAGAAAAGCTCAGAAGAGGTCATAGGTGAAGCTATATCAACAGAAGTTGCTGAACCTGTTATAGCAATAGCCATTGCCAGAGAGAACGTTACAAGGAAGAGGAACTGGATAACATCAGTCCATATAACTGCAGAAAGACCACCCAGGGTCACATACACAGAAACGGCCAATGCCACTATGGCTGCAGCATATACAGGAGGCAATCCAAAAAATATCTCAAGGACCATAGCAAAACCCTTGATATCCGCAACTGCGAAAAGGATCATTACAACAGCGATGATAAGAGCCACAGGGCCGCGTATGGAACCGCTGTACCTTTGTTCAAGCAGTTCTGGTTGAGTGATTGCAGGCAGATGCTTTATTTTACCTACTAGTAATGCTATCAATATCAAGGCAAGGATGTTAGGAGCGACGAAACTCCAGATAGAACCCATACCTAACAACATATAAAGACCAACAACTGCAAGAATTCCTCCGGCAGTCATCCACGACGCAGCTGCTGAGCAGCCTATTGCAACAAAACTTATTCTACGCCCTGCAAGCCAGAAATCTGTCACAGATTTCTGCTTCTTCGTGAAATACCAGCCAATAGCGACCAGTATGAGAATATAGGCCGCAAGCAACAGCATAAACAGACCATATGAATCCATAACTACTACCTCGTTTTAATTTTATCTAGTATAATTTACTTATCTTTCTGATCGTTCCTTGTATTTAACGTTTTATTGATTGATCAGAGGTTTATTGTAGGCATTTTTCTCTCGAGTTATATTTAAGTCTTTCAAAAAAATCCGGTTTACAATAAAACAAGTTTAATTGATTTATGATTAGACTGCGGATTTATTTTTGCATAGACATATTGAAGTTCTCCAACTTCATAATCCTAAATATATATGTCTCATCAGCACTAATTGTAGTGCATGACTCTTGAACCGGTCCATATAAAAGCTATATCTGAGCTTGCTGACCGTATTGACAAATGTCTCAAACCTGGTGATACGGAAAAAGATGAAGCTGAGGGGGTCATGGATATTCTGGAAAGGCTCAAGGAGTTGAAACACGATGGTAAGATCGTACTTAAGGCCATTGGAAGACTCAAAAGAGGAAAAGTGGACATAGAAAAGATGTCACAGAGCCCGGACCCATTTCCTGTAACCTATTCATGTGACAGTGGAAGTACAACTACTCGATCCTTTGATAACGGCCTCTACGTGGATTTCTGCCACTGCGCTATGGCATCTACCCCTACTGACTTAGAGCTTCATAATAGAAGAACAATAGTTGCTGCTACCTATTCGCGTGGTTACAGCGTGCATATAGATACCACAGAAGATTGGGAAATAATTGATCAGGGAGCAAGCCGTTGCAAGATAATCCGCATCCCTCCAGATCTGCTGGACAAAAGGATAGACAGGATAGTTCATGATATAGCCCTGTACCTTTCAGAATCCGAACACATTCTGTGGTTGAAGGATGAACTGGACCCCCGGGGCTTTTTTATCATGGACGGACCAATCTATCCCAAGCATCTCATGTACTGGATGGTGGTGGAATCTGAGGATGTGAAGCTGCTTTATGATCCTCATACCGAGCAGATCCTTCAAAACTATATTGACATAGTGGACCACCACATTGACAGGAAACTTCCTTTTATTGGTTTTGTGAAGAATCCCGAAGATATGCAGATAATGCAGACATTAAGAAAAGAAGGTATGAAAGACCTAACCTGGGTAATGGATGCGCAGTTTTTCAAGAATTTGCTTTCTTCGCCACGGCATTGGGAAGAAAAGAACAGATACAACCGCTATATAACTTATACTAACTGGTTCATGCAACCTAACCAGTTCTATGAAAGAATGCTTGGAAC